>DASWWB010000338.1:0-1872 GCA_036406115.1 Herpetosiphonaceae bacterium | reverse complement strand
TGACGTTGTAGCCCAGCTCGGCCAGCGAGGCCGCCGCCGCGCCGCCTGCCAGCCCCGAACCGACCACGATGATCGTGTGTTTGCGCTTGTTGGCGGGATTGACCAGCTTCATCTCGAAGCGGTGGGTGTCCCACTTCTGCTCAAGCGGCCCCGTGGGCGCGTTGGCGTTGAGGTCCATGAAAGCTCCAGCTTATTTCAAAAAGCCCGTGAGGACGGCGACCGGAATCGAGATATTGCCCAGCATCAGCGCGGCGGCCGCCAGCGTGGCGAAGCGGCGCAGGCCGGTGTTGAAACGGTTGCTGTTCAAGCCCAGCGTCTGGAACATGCTCCAGGCGCCGTGGTACAGGTGCATGCCCAGGGCGATCATCGCCAGGATGTAGAACAGGGCGACCAGCGGGTACGAGAAGCCGTTGATCACGTTCTGATAGACATCGGTGGGGCTGTGGGTCCCGGTGCCCGGCACCGCGCCGGCGGTGAAGTGCCCCAGGTGGTAGATGATGAAGAAAAACAGCATTAGGCCGCCCCAGCGCATGGTCCGCGAGGCGAACGAGGCCTGGATGGTCTTCTGGAAGGCGTAGCGCCCCGGCCGGCTGGCCCGGTTCTCGACTGTCAGCTGGACCGCCGAGACGATGTGCAGGATCACCGAGAGCAGCAGGACGCCGCGGGCGACCCACAGCAGCTCGCCGGTGCTCTTGAGGAAGGCGGCGTAGCTGTTGATGGCCTCGCGCCCGGCGTAGATCGAGAGGTTGCCGATCATATGGCCGACCACGAACCCAAACAGAATAACCCCCGTCACCGCCATCACGGCTTTTTTGCCGATCGACGTTCGGTAGAACGACAGCGCCCCAGTCATGGCTGATCTCCTTGTTGTGCGAATGTGCTCCGTCCCTATTATATCGCTTAATCCGCGCCGCTCGTCCAAAAACGCGGCGGCCGGGAGATCGCTCCCGGCCGCCGTGGTTCGATCAGCCCTGCCGCTACTTGTGGGCCAGCGGCAGGAACAGCGGGTAGTTGACCGAGACCGTCGCCGCCGTGCTGTCGACAGTGCCGGCGCTGTTGGTGACGCGCACCCAGACCGTCCGGGCGGCGGTCAGGTTGCTCAGGGTCAGCTCGCTGCCGGTGGCGCCGGTGATCGGCTGGGTGGTGTTGCCGGCGGCGCCGCGATACCACTGATAGCTGAGGTTGGCGGCGCCGGTCGCCGTGACCCGCACGGTCGCGTCAGCGCCGATGGTGACGGTCTGGTTGGCCGGCTGGCGCACGATCGCCGGCTTGAGCAGGCCGTAGACGACCAGCCGGTCCGACGAGGGCGTGGCGGTGCCGAAGCTGCCGACGAAGACTTTGCCGTCGGTCACCATCGGCGGGTTGAACTTGGCGAAGTTGCCGACGTTGTCGCGGGCCTGGTTCTGGCGGCTGTTCCACAGCTCGACCAGCGTGCGCGCGTCGTAGGCCCGCAGCATGCCCTCCTGGGTCGCGTTGTTGGCGCTGCCGTTCAGCGCGTGGGCGGCCCAGACGATGCCGGAGCTGGCCGCGGTGCCGTTGGCCGAGACCGAGAGGATGCCGCCCGGCCACTGCACGCCGGTGACAGTGCCGGTCGCCACCGCCGTGGTGTTGAAGGTGGTGGTGTTGAAATTGAAGGTCTTGATCGGCCCCTGCACCGGCCAGACGTAGATCCGCTTGCCGACCGCGCCGGCGCCCTCCCAGTAGACCGGGGAGCCGTGGATGCGGGCGCTGCTGGCGTTGTGGGGCTTGAAGGTCTGGTACATCTTGCCGGGGATCACCCGGTCGTAGCCGGGCCGGTTGGGATCCTGGGTGCCGAGCCCGCCCATGTCGTTGCGGTTGACGACGTAGAGCTTGCCGGCTTTGCTGCCGGTG
>DASWWB010000337.1:0-4964 GCA_036406115.1 Herpetosiphonaceae bacterium | reverse complement strand
GGCGGCCGCCGCCCGCAGCCGCAGCTCCGCCGCCCGGCCCGGCTGCTCGCGCTCAAGCTGGGCCAGCAGGAAGCCGGCGAACAGCGGGTGGTAGCGGGCGACCCGCTGCGGCCCGCCGATCTCCGCCACAAACAGATTGCGGGCCCGGACCGTCTCCAGCAGCCGCCCCGCGTCGTCCCGCCCGGTGACAGCGGCGCACAGCGCGGGCGTCAGATCGGCGAGCACCGCCGTCTCCAGCAAAAAACGCCGCACCGCCGGATCCTCGCGGCGCAGCACCTCCTCGGCCAGGAAATCGAACATGAATCCGCCGGCGCGGCCCAGCGCGTCCAGCAGCCAGCGTTCGTCGGCGGGCGCGCGCCGGTCCAGCGAGCCGGCCACCAGCCCCAGCCCTGCCGCCCAGCCGGCGGTCGCCGACTGCACCAGCGCCAGCTCGCCGGCGGGCAGCCCCAGCCCCAAGCGCTCGTTGAGCCAGTCGGCGGTCTCGCCGGGCGTGAAGCACAGCTCATCAAGCCGGAACTCCGCCAGCTGGCGCTGGGCCCGCAGCCGGGCGAGGG
Organism: Herpetosiphonaceae bacterium; assembly: GCA_036406115.1. GTDB lineage: Bacteria > Chloroflexota > Chloroflexia > Chloroflexales > Herpetosiphonaceae > DASWWB01. The sequence continues at coordinate 4,410 of DASWWB010000337.1, read as the reverse complement.
CCAGCGGCGGCTCGGCGCGGGTCGTGGCCGCCAGCCGCAGCCCCGGCGGCATCCGCTCCAGCAGGAACTCCAGCCCGGCGTGGATGGCCGGCTCCTCGATCAGGTGCAGATCATCGAGGACCAGCAGCAGCGGCGCGGGCGGCTCAAGCAGCTCATTGATCAGCACGCCGAGCACGCGGCGCAGATCGGCGGCGGGGTTGTCGAGGCCGGCGAGCAGCGAGCGGGCCAAATCGCCGCAGCCGGGGCGGACGCGGCCGATCCCGGCGAGCAGGCCGAGGGCGAAGCGGGCGGGATCGTTGTCGTCGGCGTCGAGCGCCAGCCAAACCGTCGGCAGCGCCAGCCCGCGCAGCGCCTCGGCCAGCGCTGTGGTCTTGCCCGAGCCCGCCGGCGCCGAGAGGATGGTCAGCCGGCGGCTGGAGAGCGCATCGGCCAGCGAGCCAGCCAGGCGTGGCCGGGGCAGCAGCTCGCTGTGCGGCGCAGGCGGATGAAATTTGGTCGCGACGATCCAATCGAAAGCGTAGTCCATGGGCGGCATCCCAAGCTCGGCGCCACGCGCCAGCCAATCCGGCCCATGATAGCAGGTCGGCGCCGGGCCCGGGGCGCTCAGAAACGGGCCAGGTTGCGCGCGCCGGCCAGCTGGCCGACGAAGGCGACGACGGCGTCAGCCAGGCCGGCAGGGGCCAGCGCCGCGCCGGGGGGCAGCTCGAAGCGCAGCAGGGCGTCGTCGCGCAGGGCGCCGCCGAGCCGCTGCGAGCCCAAATACAGGCCGTAGGAGCGCAACAGGTGGGGCGCGGCCCGCCCGAGCCGCTCGGCAGACGGCAGCCGGTCGCGCTTGGCCCGCTGATTGAACGAGGGATCGGCCGGCAGCAGATTCCACAGCTCGTTGGTGGGATAGACCGCCAGCGGCACCAAGTGGTCCAGGTCGTAGGGCTCCGTCCGGTCGATCCGGCGCTCGGTCCAGGGGCAGATGAACACCGCGCCCTCCTGGAGCAGCAAATCGACGCTGTGGCGCTCCCAGTCCAACGGCCGGCGGTTGTCCGGGCGGGCGGTCAGCAGGCGGAACACATCGCCGCGATCGGCGGCGCCGCCGTGCGCCCGCTCCAACGCCTCGGTGAACAGGCACCACTCATGGATGCACAGCGCCTCGATCCAGCCCGACAGCGACTGGAAGGCCGCCCACAGCTCGGCGCCGACCAGCAGGCAGGGCTCGCCGGGCTGCGCGCCAGGCAACGCCGCCACCGACGGATCATCCGCCGCCAGCCGCGCCGGGCGCGGAAAAACGCTCCACTCCCGCCCCGCCGGGCCAGCGTAGCGGATGGGCATCTCCAGCGCGCGCATGATCGCCCGCAGCGCCGCCTCGTAAGCCGCCAGCACCCGCTCGCCGTACAGCGCCCGCCGCCGCGCGATTCGCAGCTCGCTGCGCAGGTAAAAGCCGTCGGCCGGCGCAATCGCGGCGCCAAACGCCCCCTCCAGCGCGCTTCGCAGCTCGGCGAGCGCCGGCCGGAACGAGATATCCTGCTTGCCGCCGGCCACGGCGCCCTGAAGCAGCGGATAGGCGCCGCCCGCGAACGGCCAGTAGTAGGCCACCCACCACTCGGCCAGCATCCGCAGCGGGATCGCCACCCGGGCGCGATCGCCCAGCTGGGCCAGCGCCGGGAACGAGCCGGCGACATCGTTGATGCTGCGGATCAGCGCCAGCTTGTAGCTTGTCACCTTGCGGTCATGCCGGAGGATCGTGCCGATGATCGCCCTGGCCGGATTGTCGTCCATGCGGCCCCCTGCGCCCGCGCGGCGCTCAAGCTTGCGAATGCGATTCGGTTTCGGCCGGCGCGAGCGGCAGCGCGACGGTGAAGCGGCTGCCGCGCCCCGGCTCGCTCTCCGCCCTGATCGAGCCGCCGTGGCGGGCGACGATTTCGCCGGCCACGTACAGGCCGATCCCCAGGCCGCTGGGCACCGACCGAGGATCGCCGCCCTCGTCGCGCTGGCCGCGGTAGAAGCGCTCGAAAATATGCGGCAGGTCGGCTGGCGCGATGCCCAGCCCTTCGTCTGCCACGCTGACGAGGGCCAGCTCGGGACCGACGGTCAGCTCGACAGCGATCGCGCCGCCGTCCGGCGAGTATTTGGCGGCGTTCTGGACCAGATTGTGCAGCACCAGGCTCAGCCGCTCGCGATCGCCGGCCAGCGGCAGCGGCTCATCCGGCAGCAGCAGGCGCAGCTCGTGGTGGACCAGCATCGGCTGCGCCTCCGCAATCACTTCGCGGATCAGCTCAGCCAGGTCGAAGCGGCCGGGCGACAGGGCGAACTGATCGGCTTGCAGGCGATTGACATCCAGCAGCGTGTCAATCAGGCGCTGGAGCCGCCGAGCATGAGTCACCAGGGTTTGCGCCCGCAGCTGCTCGGCCTCCGGCACCTGCTGGTTGCGCGCCAGCCGACGCTGCTGGTGCTCGGCGGTGCCCAGGATTGTGGTCAGGGGCGTGCGCAGCTCGTGGGCGGCGACGGCCAGGAAGGTGTCGCGCAGGCGGACGGCCTCCTCCATCTGGCCCCTGGTCTCGCGCTCAAGCTCCAGATCCAGGTCGCGCTGGCGCAGGGTTTCCTCAGCCAGCTTGCGCTCGGTGAGATCGCGGGTCACTTTGCCGAAGCCGCGCAGCTCGCCGGCCGGGCCGCGGATCGCCGTGACGACCACGCTGGCCCAGAAGCGCGAGCCGTCCTTGCGCAGGCGCCAGCCCTCCTCGACGAAATGCCCCTCCCGCTCGGCGATCGCCAGCACGGTCAGCGGCTTGCCGGCGGCGACGTCCTCCGCCACGTAGAAGCGCCCGAAGTGGCTGCCGATGATCTCCTCGGCGGCGTAGCCTTTGATCCGCTCGGCGCCGGTGTTCCAGCTCAAGACCACGCCGCGCGGATCGAGCATGAAAATCGCGTAGTCCTCGACCGCGCTGACCATGAGCCGCAAGCGCTCCTCGCTCTCACCCACCTGCGTCGCCGCAGCCGAGGCGCGATCCAGCTCATCGCCCAGGACGGCGACCGCCTGGGCCAGCTCGCCCTCGGGCGGCGCCGACGCCGCGAGGCCGCGAAGGCGGGCGAAGGCGGCCTGGAGCGGCTGGAGATCAAGGCTGGAGGTCGTCATCGAGTGGTTCCTTCCTAAGCAACGCAGGATCGGCTCAACCGGGGCGGACCGAATCACGCAGCAAGGAATGATCCACCGACGCTCAGCGGCCCCCGGCCCGCAGCACGGCGTCGAGGGCGCGGGCGGCCACCTCGTTGGGGTCGATATCGGTCTGGGTCAGGCCGAGCGTGATCAGCGCGCCGCTCTCCGGCGCGTACCAGACGGCCGCCCGGAAGCCGGCGAAGCCGCCCATATGCCCCAGCGCCGTGCGCAGCGCCGGATCGCGCTCGGCGCCGTCGGCCGCCGCGCCGACCCGCAGCCGCCCGCGCATCAATCCCAGCCCGTAGGCCAGCCCCGGCACGTCGAAGGCTTCGTGGCCGTCGACGAAGCCCCGCATCTCCGCCTCGGCCGCCGGCCCCAGCAGCTCGCCGCCGAACAGCGCCCCGCCGAAGCGCTGGAGATCCGCCACGGTGGAGATGATGTGGGCGGTGCCGAAGACAAAGCTCGCCGGCGCCTGCGGCACGAGCCGGGTGTTGACGTAGCCCTGCGGCAGCGGCTCGCCGGGATCGTCGGCCGGCGCGACGAAGGTGTGACGCAATCCCAGCGGCTCCAGGATCCGCCGATGCGTCTCCTCGGCCAACGGGCGGCCCGTCACGGCCTCGACCAGCATGCCGAGCGCCACGTAGTTGGTGCTGGAGTAGCTCCAGTTGCCTGCCGAGCCCGGCACGAACGCCAGCGGCTCGGCGGCGGCGGCGCCGACAATCTCGGCCGGGCTCCAGCGCGCCCCCGGGTCGTCGTAGGCGGCACCGAGCAGGCCGGGATCCTCCAGGTAATCGTAGAGGCCGCTGGTGTGCTGGAGCAAGTGGCGCGGGGTGATGGATTCGCCGTCGGGCAGCAGATCAGGCAGCCAGGCCGCGACCGGCGCATCCAGGTCGAGCCGCCCCTCCTCCCACAGCTGGAGGACGATCGCCGCCGTGAACAGCTTGCTGACGCTGCCGATGTAGACCGGCGTGTCGGGCCGCATCGGCTCGGCCGACTCCCAGTCGTAGACGCCGGCGGCGCCGCTCCAGGTCGTGCCGTCCGCCAGCCGCACCGCCATCACCGCGCCGGGAACGTAGCCGTCAGCCACGACGAAATCGAGGATCGCCTGGAATTCGCCGGGCAGATCGACCGCCGGCGCGCTGCTCTGGCCGCTCGCGGGCGGCGCGTCGGCTGCCGGACTCGCAGCGGCGCCGGGCGAAGCTGGCGCGGCAGGCGCGGCGCAGGCCGGCGAACAGCCGGCGCCAGATGGAGCGACGGCAGGGGCC
>DASWWB010000336.1:0-4571 GCA_036406115.1 Herpetosiphonaceae bacterium | reverse complement strand
GCGGCGCTGGGGCTGGGACTACGAGCCGAACAAGGACGATATCTACGGATTTTGGTTCGGATGGGAGCAGGAAGAGAACGGGGTGTGGGCGATCTTGCGCGATGGCCGCATTCCCACATGCGTGGTCGGCTTCGCGGCCTGGGAGGAGTGCGATCCGCAGTTCGCCGAAGCCGGCGCGTTCGCCCGCGAGCAGGCGGCGTTCGACGAGCTTTTCAGCGCGACGGCGCGGCGGGCGGCCGCCTGCTTCGGGCCGCCGCTGCGCGCAGGCCGCGACGAATCCCCCGGCGGCTGCGACCTGCCCCACGTCATCTGGCGGACGCCGCACGGCCTGTGCATTCTCCAGCAAAGCGACATGGACCCGCAGTTCGGCCGCCTGATGCACTTCTGGCTGGAGGCCGGCGCCGGGCTGGAGCCGCCGCCGGCGCTGAGCGACTGGCTGGAGGCCCGCCACCGCTGGGACGATGAGCCCGCCTGATCCACCGGCGCCCCTTCATCGCCCGTTCACAATCCGGCGCTATCCTCGATCCATCCCGACAATCCTGACACTGCGTTGCGCGAGGAGGATCGACGATGGGAAGCCGTTTGCGTTTGGGCCTGATGATCGGCGTGCTGGCGGCTTGGATTCTGTCATTGCCGGCGCAGGCCGCGCCGATCGGCGATGCGGCGGTTGAAAAGCCGCTGGGCGTGTTCGCGGCCTCGGGGGCGCAAAGCCCGGCGGTGATCGGCCACGCCCAGGTGTGCGGCGGGCTGATCCGCATCCCCTGGAATGTCTTGGAGACGGCGCCGGGCGTCTACGACTGGCGGCTGGTCGACGCGGCGGCGGCCCAGGTCCGCGCCGCCGGCAAGCGCTGGTCGCTGGCGGTGCTGGCCGGCCCGGCGACGCCGGAGTGGCTGTACGCGGCGCCGTTCGGCGCGCCGCGCATCCGCTACCTGTTCCGCGGCAGCGAGAGCGCGATGGCGCCGGCTTGGCATCCGGCGGCGCGGGAGCGGCTGCGGCTGCTGGCGCTCGCAATGGCTGACAAGTACGCCGATGACCCGTCGCTCCAGCTCGTCTACGTCAGCCAGATGACCGCCAACGGGATCGAGGGCCAGCTGCCGTTCGACCGCGACCTGCTGCCGAGCGGCGCGACTTGGGCCGGCCTGGGCTGGACCGCCGACGGCTGGGTGGCGGCGGTCACGGGCATCAGCGCCGATTTCGCCGCCGCCTTCCCGGCCAAGGCGCTGGCGGTCGAGCTGCACTACGTCCTGAATGATCCGGCGATCCCGCGCCGGATCGGCGAGGCGGTCTGCGCGGACCCGGCGCTCGGCGGGCGCGCGGGCATCGCAATCTGGTGGCTGTCCGGCCGCGAAACCTATCAGCCCGACCTGCTCGACTATTTCCGGGGCGCGGATTGCGACAAATACGGCCAGGTGATCGGCTCCTCCGACCAGCCGGAGCGCTTTCCGGCCGAGGGCTACGGCGCGCTGTTCAGCCAGGCGCGGGAGCTGGGGCTGCGCTACATCGAGCCGTGGGAGCAGGAGTTCACGACGCTGTGCTGCCAATGGGAGGCGGAGTTCGCGGAGTTCAACCGCTGGGCGACGGGCCGGTTCGGCGGGCGGGTCTTCCTGCCGCAGGTGGCGGGAAGACCCGGCGCTGGGCGCTAGATCCAATCCGGGCGGTGGGTGCGCTCGGTCTCGGCGGTGCCGGTGTTGAGGGTGGTCTTGGGCTCGATGAGCATGATGTGGACCTCATCCTCCGCCACCGGCAGATGCTCGACGCCCTTGGGGATGACAACGCACTCGCCGGGGCCGAGCCAGAGATCGCGGTCGCGCAGCTTGATCAGCAGGCGGCCCTTGAGCACGACGAACAGCTCGTCCTCGTGCTCGTGGTGGTGCCACTCGAACTCGCCCTTGATCTTGGCCAGCTTGACGTGCGAGTCATTCAACTCGGCGACGATCCGGGGCTGCCAGTAGCCGTCGAACAGGCTGAGTTTCTGGTCGAGGTTGATCACGTCCATGGGTGTGGTGGCCTCCCTATGATTGAGGGGTCAGGGATCAGGGGTCAGTCCGATTGAGGAAGCGGCGTGGCGCGAAAGCGGCGCCATCACACCTCGAAGCCGGACCTGATCCCTGATCCCTGATCCCTAACCCCTAAAACTACCCCTCCCGCCTGCCGCCGCCTGCCGCCGCCTTGCGCCGTGCGGCGTCGGAGCCGGAGCGGTGGGGCGTCACCTGCTCCTCCTCGCGGCCCTTGAAGACGAGCACGATCGGCGAGCCGATGTAGCCGTACTGCTCGCGGATGCGATTCTCCAGGTAGCGCTTGTAGCCGAAGTGGACCTGCTCGGGCGCGTTGCTGAAGAACAGGAAGACCGGCGGCTCGACCTGGGCCTGGGTGGCGTAGAACAGGCGCAGGTGGGCGCCCTTGTGCATCGCGGTCGGCGGATGCTCGCGCACCGCGTCGCGCAGCAGATTGTTGAGATCCGAGGTGGCGATGCGCTTGTTGCGCTCGCTGTCGATCGTGAAGGCCAGGTCCAGCACCTTGGAGACGCGCTGGCCGGTCAGGGCCGAGATAAACAGGAACGGCGCGTACGAGGCGAAGTGGAACACCGACTGGAGGTGGCGGTTGGCGTCGTTGAACGTCGTGTTGGTCTTCTCGACCGTATCCCACTTGTTGACCAGGATCGCCAGGCCCTTGTTGGCCTCCAGCACCATGCCGGCGATGTGGGTGTCCTGGGCGGTCGGCCCCTCCTCGGCGTCGACCAGCAGCAGGGCCACGTCGCAGCGCTCGATGGCGCGGATGGAGCGCAGCACGCTGTAGCGCTCGATGCCCTGGTCGATCGAGCCGCGGCGGCGGATGCCGGCGGTGTCGATCAGGGTGATCTCGCGGCCGCCGTAGACCAGCTTGGTGTCGATGGAATCGCGGGTGGTGCCGGGGATATTGCTGACCACCACGCGCTCCTCGCCGACCAGCTTGTTGAGCAGGCTGGATTTGCCGACGTTCGGCCGGCCGACAATCGCGATCTTGAGCGAATCGTCGTCCTCGTCCTCCTCGCGGCCGGCGGGCAGCGCCTCGACCACCGCGTCCAGCAGCTCGCCGGAGCCGGTGCCGTGGTAGGCGCTGAGGGTGATCGGCTCGCCGAGGCCCAGGTTGTAGAACTCGACGGCGTTCTGGCGGCGCTCCTCGCTCTCGGCCTTGTTGACGCCCAGAATCACCGGCTTGCTCGACTTGCGCAGCAGGTCGGCGACCTCCTCGTCGGCGGCGATCAGGCCATCCTTGCTATCGACGAGGAACACAATCACATCAGCCTCGTCGATCGCGAGCTGGGCCTGCTGGTGGGTGCGGCGGGCGATCTCGGCCAGGGTCAGATTGGGATCGTCGTCGCCGATCAAGAGGCCGGCGGTGTCGACGATCGTGAACATCCGGCCGTTCCACTCGGTCTCGCCGTACTGGCGGTCGCGCGTGGTGCCGGCCTCGTCGGAGATAATCGCCCGCCGTTCGCCGACGAGCTTGTTGAAAAGAGTCGATTTGCCCACATTGGGCCGGCCGACAATGGCCACGATTGGTTTGGTCATCGGGTAGTCCTTTTGCGCTCGATCTGGAAGATAGTCGCGCCATGGCCCAGCACTTCGATCGTGTAATGGGCTTTGATGCGCAGCTCGGGGATAGCGCTGAGCACGCTGCGCAAGCGCTCAACCTCGCTGGCCAGGGCGACGATCAGGCCGCCGGGCTTGACCACCCGCACCCACTCGCGGAACGCGCCGGCATAGAGCAGATTCAGCTCGTCGGGGTGGCTGACGCGGCGGCCGAACGGCAGATTGACCGCGATCTTGGAAATCTCGCCGTCGGCGAAGGGCAGGTCCTGGGCGTCCAGCCGGCGGATGGCCAGGTCGCCGCCGACGGCCTGGAGATTGACGCCCAGCGCCTTGACCGCCTCGCGGCTGCTGTCGCCGGCGATCAGCCGGTCGCAGGGGCCGGCCGCCGCCCGCTCGGCCACCAGCGTGCCGGTGCCGGCCATCGGGTCGAGGAACACATCGTCGGCCTGGGGGTTGGTCAGGCGGACCATCGCGGCGGCGATCGTCGGCCGCAGCGCCGCCGGCCGGTTGACGACCCGGCCGCCGGTCTGGCCCGAGCGATGGCGCATGCGCTGGTCGGTGATGCGGAGCGCCACCACCAGCTCGGAGCTGAACAGCGTGGCCCAGACCTCGACCATCTCGCCTTCCTCGACCTCGACCCATTTACCGGGCCAGCCGTCCTTCACGGCGTCGGACACAGCGTGGCCCAGCGCCGAGCGGGTGAACTCCTGGCGGCCGACCGCCCGCGCGATCACGCGGAAGGTGACGGTTTTCGAGAGCCTGCCGCCGGCGGCGACATAGGCGTTGAGCGCCGCCTGGACCGTCGACGCCTGCTTGACCGCGGCGTGGACCTGGCGCACGCCGGCCTGGGCCTGGGCGATGTTGAAGATCCGCGCGGCGACAATAAACACGTCCTCGACGGTCCGCAGCTCCAGCAGCTCGGCGGCGGGGCTGGCGGTCTGGAACAGCAGCACATCGTTTTTGTGCGGCACGTGGCGCACGGCGAGCTGGCTGGCTTT
>DASWWB010000335.1:0-4800 GCA_036406115.1 Herpetosiphonaceae bacterium | reverse complement strand
GCGGGATGGCGCTCCCAGAGGCGGGTGCTGCCCTCGATATCGGTGAACAGCAGCGTCAGGGTGAGGCGGGGTTGATCAGTCATGCGGCGGCTCCAGGCGGCAGGGCGGTAGCCATTTCAGTCTACCACAGCGAGCGTAACGGCGCCGGGTTGCCCGGAGTTAATCTGCTATGATGATACCGCCGCCGGCGTTCCGTCAATCTCTTGCATCACAGCACCGCGAGGCCAGCATGACCACCAACGACAATCGCGCCTTCAACCGCTGGCGCGGCGCCAGCCTCGTCCTCGGCGCCGTCGCAGGCGCCGCCGCCTGTCTCTCCGCCGGACTCCCGCTCGGCGTCGGCATGCTCTGGGGCATGGGCTTCGCCAACCTGGCCTGGACCTGGCTCAAGGACGCCGATATTCTGAACCGGGAGACCGGCCCCAGGGCCGCGCTCGGCGCCGTGGCCGGCGTGCTCCTGAGCTGGGCCTTGGCCGGGCAGCTCACGCTGTTCCTGGCGTTCGTCGGCACCATGGCCGGCGGGGTGGCGGCAATCGCCGCCCCCAGGTCCCTGCTCAACGGCGCGCTGACCGGCGCGGCCCTCGACCTCGCGCTGAGCGGCCTGATCTTCGGCGTCGGCGCCGCCAGGCTGGGCACGCTGGCGGCGACCATCCTGCTGATCGCCGCCACCGGTCTGGCGCTGATCGGAACAGATTGGCTGCTCAGCAAGCGCCGCCTCAACCCGCTGCCGGGCGCCTTGAGCGCGAGCTGGCTGCTGGCGATCCCCATCTCCATTCTCCTGGGGCAGAAGCTCGGCGCGCCGCCCGACCATATCTTCGCGAATGGGCGGGAGTCGTTCTGGATGCTGCTTGGGATGAGCGCCGGCGGCGGCGCGCTTGTCAACGGATGGATGGGCCGCGTGCAAAGCCGCCAGCCAATCGATCCACCGCCAGTCGCGGCTGACCCGCCGGAGCCAATCGACCCGCCGACCGGCTTGCTGCCGCGTTGGGCGCGGATCTGCCTCATCATCGCGATCTGGCTGGCCTTTGCCATCAAGATCATCGTTATGTCGATCAAGCCATGATGTGACGGACGGACTCGCGAAGCCTGTCGATCCATCGAGCGAATCACCGGAGGAGGCCCGCGATGACGGTCATTCTCAGCGGCGGCGCCGCGGGGGCGCCCGACCTGCGGCTGCGCGCCGATTGGGAAGCCGGCACGGAGTGGATCAACCGGCTGGCCTGGAGCCCTGACGGGCGCTGCCTGGCCAGCGCCGGCGACGACGGCCGCCTGCGGCTCTGGCGCATGCCGGACGGCGCGCCGCTGCTGGCGATCGACGCCCACCGCGGCGAGATCCAAGGGCTAGCCTGGAGCCAGGGCGGCCGCTGGCTCGCCAGCAGCAGCGACGGGCTGATCCGCATCTGGGAGCTGCGCTGCTGAGCGGCCGGGATTTGCCGGATTCGTGTATACTCAAAGGCGTGGGCGCGCCGTCCGGCGCCGCCTGATTCGCCTTTGATTTCTAGACCAAGGACGCCGTTCACCATGAGCCAGATCCGTCGCATGCTGCTGATCGCCCTCGGAACCTTTTTTGTGATTTTGGGAGTGGTCGGCATCTTCGTGCCGCTGATTCCCACCACCTCGCCGCTGCTGGCCGCCGCCTGGTGCTACGCCCGCAGCTCGCCGCGTTTCTATCACTGGCTGCTCAACAACCGCTGGTTCGGCTCCTACATCCGCAACTACCGCGAGGGGCGCGGCATGCCGGCGCGCTCCAAAGCGGTCACGCTCGCCACGCTGTGGCTGGGGATCGGCGCCACGGTGCTGCTGGCCCAGCCGCGCTGGTGGGTCGATCTGCTGCTGCTGGCGGTGGCCGTCGGCGTGACCATCCACATCGTGATGCTCAAAACGCTGCGCCCGGAGGCCCAGGCCGCCGAACAGCGCTCGTAGCCGGCACAGCGACGGCCCCATCCGGAGCGAATCCAGATGGGGCCGTCGCCATGCTGGGTCAGGCCGGCAGCTCGCGCAGATTGAGCGTCAGGCGCACCGCGTCGCCGATCTCATCAGCCAGATCGTGGCGGCGCTCGATCAGCTGGCGGGAGAGCGAGCGGTGGAAGATGCGCACCCAGCTGGCGCTGAACGCATCATACACCTCGCGGGCGGTCTCGCCCCAGCGCAGCGCCGTGTAGGCCAGCAGCGGCGCCAGCGCCAGCAGCCCCAGGCCCCAGGCCGCCCCCGCCGCCACGCCGACAGCGACCGAGGCCGCGATCCAGCCCAGGAACACCAGCACCGAGCCGGCGATCAGCTTGACCGTGCCGATGATCGGCGGGTCGTGGGCGGCGATCCGCTGGGTCAGCACGCCGGCCAGCCGGTAGGGCAGATAGCTCAGCAGCGCCCCCGCTAGCGCCCACGGCAGCCCCAGCGCCAGCAGCAGCGCCAGGCTCAGCAGCCGCCACGGGCCGACGCTGGGCAGCTCCAGCGCCCAGGGATCGCGGATGCCCAGCGTCCGCAGCGTGCGGGCGTAGCGCCGCGCCCGGCCCGCCAGGGTCGCCAGCTGGCCGGGATCGCTCTCCCGCAGCTTGAGATAGGCTTGCATCAGCAGCGAGGTGTACAGGTGCTCCTCGCGCAGCGACTCGGGCTCGCCGTCGCCGAGCGTCCAACGCGCCAGCACCGGGATGCCGTTCAGCAGCTCGGTGTTCTCGGCCTGAAGCACCACCAGCCCCAGCCGGCGGGCGATCTCGGCGGTCAGGGCGTCGACCGCCGCCTCCGGATCGCGTTCGTACTCCTCGCGGTAGCCGTCGATCGCAAACGGCTCGCCGACCACCAGCAGCACCGCCGAGCGGAACAGCGTTTTGTTCTGATACCACAGCCCCACCGGCACGACCTGGGCGCCAAGCTGCCAGCCTGCCTCGGCCTCGGCGCTGAGCGCGATGCGGGCGGCGCCGGTCCGCAGCGGCAGCAGCGTCGTCTCCGAGTGGGTGGTGCCCTCGGGGAACAGCGCCAGCGGCCGCAGGATGCGCAGCAGCTCGCGGCAGCGGGCGAAGGTCTGCTCGTTCTTGGCCCGGTGGCCGGACAGATCGCCGCCCTCGGCGCCGGCGTCGCTCTGGCGGTAGATCGGCAGCGCGCCGAACACCCGCATCAGCCAGCGCACCGCGCCGACTTTGAACAGCGTGTTCTTGGCCAGGAACGAGACCCGGCAGCGCAGCGCGATCATCAAGACCAGCGGGTCGAGCAGGCCGTTGGGATGGTTGAGCACGAACAGCGTCGGCCGGCCGGACGGGACCAGCTCGCGGCCCTGGATTTCGATGCGCGGATAGAACAGGTGGACGAGGCGGAGAAGCAACAGTCTGACGGCTTGCTGGATCATGGGCGGGTTCCTTGCAAATCGCTCGATCAACTGGATACGCGCCCAGTATAGCCCGCGCCGGCGCCGCCGTCATGTGCCCAAAGGCACAGCGTCCCGCTACGACGCCGCGTGATTCGGGGCTGGGAAATGGGCTTGGGGGAATACCAACAAGCTGCGGGCCGCCGCGCACATCCGCGCTGCGCGACACCGGGCCGCGGGCGAGTCTGCCGGGTGGCGAACGAAACGGCGGCTGGCTTCCTGCCGGCCGCCGCGCGGGCTCACTCGGTTTTGCCGCCGCTCTGATCGTCCGGCGGCTGGTTGCGGGCGCGGGCGCCGCCGCGCTGCTCCTCGTCGCTGCCGCTCTTGCCGCCGTGGCCCTGGGATTTCCGGCGATCCTTGTCGTGGTCGCTCATCTCGCCGCTGCGATCCTGGTCGCGGCCGTCGGCCGGGGTGCTGCCGCCGCCGTGGCTGTTGTTCCGTGGCATGGCTCCGCTCCTTTCGGCGCCGCTGGCTCAATCAGCGGCGATTGCTCTCCATTGCCGGAAGTGATAGCATTTTGCGTGCCATTTAGCGGAGGATCGCGCATGTACGCCAAAAACGCCCACTGCTCCTATTGCGGCCAGCTGTTCAAACCCGACCAGCCCTGGCCGCGGACCTGCGCCCGTTGCCAGAACACCTCGTTCATCAATCCGCTGCCGGTGGCGGTCGTGCTGGTGCCGGTCGACGGCGGGCTGCTGGCGATCCGGCGCGGCGTCGCCCCGCGCCAGGGCATGCTGGCCCTGCCCGGCGGCTTCATCGATGTCGGCGAGTCGTGGCAGGCCGCCGGGGCGCGCGAAGTCTTCGAGGAGACCGGCGTCAGCGTCGATCCGGCGCGGATCCGCGACGTGCGGGTCCTGAGCGCCCCCGACGGCACCGTGCTGATCTTCGGCATCGCGCCGCCGCTGGCGGCCGCCGACCTGCCGCCCTTCGCGCCGCACGCCGAGGCCAGCGAGCGGGTGATCCTGGCCGAGCCGGCCGAGCTGGCCTTCCCGCTCCACACCCAGGTCGTGCGCGACTACTTCGCCAGCCTCGGCGCCTAAAACGACACCGCCCGGGCGAGGCCCGGGCGGCTTGGCAATGGTTGGATTAATTTTGACGGCCCACCGGAGCGGGGGGAAACCCGCTCAGCTCCGCGACAAAGCGTTGCGACTCGTCGGCAAAGGCCATCTCGAACCCGTTCTCCACGATCGACACAAGATCATACAAAATCGATGACACTGCGCGATTCGCGGTCTCCACCTGTTCTGCCAGGATGCAGAGATGTTCAAGAAGCTCAGTGTGTGTCATTGGTCGATCCTTTCTTAGACGCATTGCATCCAATAACAAATCGCCCTTAATCACATTGTATGCCATTACTCACTATACCATGGAAAGCTTTCCAGCGGCGCCTGCTGATGGTCCTGTCTTTCAGCATCCGCCCGGCGCGGCGCCTGGCCGGATTC
>DASWWB010000334.1:0-3311 GCA_036406115.1 Herpetosiphonaceae bacterium | reverse complement strand
TGGCGCAGCAGGCTGGCGGCCCCGGCGTAGACCGACTCGTCGTAGTCGAGATAGACGGCGGCGGCCCGCTCCGGCGCATCCAGCAGCACGCGCAGCCGCAGCCAGCCGCCCAGCGCCAGGATCAGCGCCAGCAGCGCCAGGTCGATCCACCCGCGAGCGGGTTCCCGGCGCCGCCCGCCGGCCCGGGGCGCTGGCGGATCCCATCCGCCCGCCGGTGCGGAGCCGATCAAGCGGCGCTGCCAGAGCCATGCGGCCGCCGCCAGCGCCAGCCAGGGCGCCCAGAAGCCCAGCGCCGGCGGGTAGGTCGGATTCGGCGCCGGCAGCCCCAGCGCCCCGCCCAGCTGGGCCGGGAGATGATGGAGCAGCGCCACGCCGATCCCGCCCAGCCCGAACAATCCCCACGGCAGCCACGGCCGCTCCTGCGCGCGCCGCAGCGCCGCCCCAATCTGTCGCATCTCGCGCTCCTGCAAGGCCCATCGCCTGTTCGGCGGCGAGTATAGCACGCCGGGCCGGCTAGCCCGCGAGCGGCAGCAGCAGCGTGAAGACCGCGCCGCCGCCAGGCTCGCTGGCGGCCTCGACCGTGCCGCCGTGCAGGCTGACGATCTCTTTGACGACCGAGAGGCCGACGCCCATGCCCGGATAGGAGCGGGCGTTGTCGGCGCGGTAGAAGCGGGCGAAAATATGCGGCAGCGCTTCGGCGGGGATGCCCTCGCCCTGGTCGCTGATGGTGACGGCGGCGCGCTGGCTGTCGCTGGCCAGCTCGACGCTGATCTCGCCGCCGTCGGGGCTGTATTTGACGGCGTTTTGCAAGATATTGTGGAAGACCTGCTCCAAGCGCAGCTCGTCGCCGGCGATGATCGGCGCCCGGGCCGGCGGCTCGAAGGCGATGGTGTGGCGGGTCAGCCCGGCGGCGGTCTCCTCGACGACCCGGGCGAGCAGGGCCGCCAGATCGACCGGCGCCCGCTCGATGCTGAGCTGCCCGTCCTCCAGCCGCGACAGATCGAGCAGGCCGCTGATCAGCTTGTTGAGGCGCTGGGCCTGGTGGTTGATCTGGCCGAGCGCGCGCTGGTCGCGCTCGCCGAGCGTGGCCTCGCGCTCGACCCGCCGCTTGAGGATCTGGGTCATGCCGAGCAGGGTGGTGAGCGGGTTTTTCAGCTCGTGGGCGGCCACCGAGATAAACTGGTCGCGCACCCGCGCGGCGTCGCGGGCGGCCCGGTAGAGGCGGGCGTTCTCGATCGCGGCGCCGGCGCGGCGGCCCAGATCCTCGGCCAGCGCCAGGTCGATCGGGTCGTACTGGCGCTGCGAGCGGCTGGTCAGCAAGACGATCGCGCCGAGCGCGGCGTCGCCGGCTTGGATCGGCACGACCATGCCCGAGAATGGATCAAGCTGCTCGAACAGCGCCAGCGATTCCTCGTCGAAGGCGACGGTCTCGTAGTGGCGGCGCTCGATCGCCGGATACAGCTCGGATTCGCCGGTCTTGATGACGCGAATCACGATGCTGCCGGGGTTGGCGAAGTCCGGCCGGTAGCCGTGCTGGAACAGCCGCACCACCGAGGCCTGGGCCGGATCGGCGTGGGCGCCGACGAGGTCGCTGATCGCGGCGCGCCCCTCGTCGGCCAGGTAGGCCAGGCAGACATCGGCCAGCTCGGCCACCGCGAGATCGGCCAGCTCGCGCAGCACCGCCGGCTCGTCGAGCGATTGGCTGAGCCTGCTGCCTGCCAGCGCCAGGAATTCCAGGCCGTCCTCGGCCCGCTTGCGCTCAGTGATGTCGCGCGAGACGCCGATCGCGTACTGCTGGCCCTGGTAGTCGGTGATGCTGGCGTTGGTCTCGATCCAGCGCCAGGAGCCGTCGGCGTGCTGGTAGCGGTACACCGCCCGGCCCTGGCCTTGCGCCACCACCTTGGCCCACTGGGCGCCGACTTGCTCGGCGTCGGCGGGATGCAGCAGCGAGAAACACGAGACGCCGAGCAGCGCCGTCGGCTCGAAGCCCAGCACGGCTTTGTAGGATGGGCTCAGATAGACATAACGCCCTTCCTCGTCCAGCAGGCAGATAAGATCGCTGGTGCGTTCGACAATCAGGGCGTGCCAAACGGGATCGATCACGATCGGGGCTCCTCTCCGGCGGGTCGCAGCCGCGCACTCTTTCCAGTATACCCTCCGCTCAGCCTGCTGGGCGGACGGGCGGATTAAGAGACCTTAAGTGTCGTACAATGCGGCGAACCCTATCGCAGCGAGGTGGCTATGGCAGGACTGGACGAGGCCGCGGTCGCGCGGCGCCTGGCGGATCTGCCGGGCTGGAAGATCGCCAGGGGCGAGCTGAGCCGCTCCTACAAGCTGGATTCGTTCGCCTTTGCGATTGAGTTTGTGCGCCGGATCGGCGAGCTGGCGGAGCTGGCCAATCACCACCCGACGATGGAGATCCGCTTCGACACCGTCAAGGTCCGGCTGTCCACCGCCGAGGCCGGCGGGCTGACCGAGCGGGATTTCGAGCTGGCCGGGCGGATCGACGGCCTGCTGGAGGCCGAGGCCGGCGGCTAGGGGCCGGCCTCCTGGTCGAGGACGGCCAGCAGCTCTTTCCAGCGGTGGAAGGTGGCGGGATCGTCCAGCGCGTCCAGAATGGCGCCCCTCGCCAGCTGATCGCCGGGCGCGTAGCCCATCTCGCCGGCGATGGCGGCGAGGCAGGCGGCGCGCTCGGTCTCGATCTCGGCGTGGCGGGCCGGATCGGCCTCCTCCAGCTGGTGGCTAAGCTCGTTGTAGTGGTTGGCGAGCCGGGCGATGCGGACCCGGCGGCCATGATCGGCATGCTGTTCCATGTGGCTGTGCTCCCGTTTCACGCCGCTCATGGTAGCTGCCGGAGCGCCAGATTGTCAAAGAACGCCTCGCCGGCGCCAGCGCCGACCAGGATCATGCCGTACTTGCCGGCCGCCGGCTCCGGCAGGGCGGCCTCCGCCAGCGCCTGCCCGTTGAAGGTCACCGTCGCGCTCGCGCCGCGCAGCTCGACGCCCAGCCGGCCCTTGCCCGCGCCCTGGCCGCTGGCGAGCGGGACGGTCTGGCCGCCGGAGCGCCGCTCAAGCCGGTACGAGCCGTCGGCGGCGGTCAGCAGCCGGTAGTAGCTGTCTTTGCCCTGCCAGCCGAATAGCAGGCCGCCGCTGCCCTGGCGCGGGTCGATGTCGATCTGCAAGGCCAGGTTGCCTGGCGGCAGCGCGTCGTTGCTGTAGCCCCAGAGCGTGTTGACGCCGGGATTCATGGTCATGCGGTAGCCACCGTCGATGTATTCGAGCCGCCAGGTCGTGGCGCTGCCCGTCGGCCAG
>DASWWB010000333.1:0-5284 GCA_036406115.1 Herpetosiphonaceae bacterium | reverse complement strand
GCGGCCACGCCCACGCTGAGCGTCACATGCGGGCAGACCGCCGAGTCTCGGTGCGGGATACGCAGCTCCGCGACCGCCAGCTGGATGGCCTGGGCGACCCGCAGCGCGCCCTGGAGGCCGGTGTCCGGCAGGATCGCGGCGAACTCCTCGCCGCCGTAGCGCGCCACCAGATCGTCGACCCTGCTCGCGGCGCGGCAGATCGCCTGGGCGACCTGGCGCAGGCAGCGATCGCCGGCGGGGTGGCCGTACGCATCGTTGTAGCGCTTGAAAAAATCGACATCGCAGATCACCAGGCTCAGCGGCGCCGGCCGCTCCCACTGGGCGCGCAGATACTGCTCGAAGCGCCGGCGGTTGGCGATGCTGGTCAGCTCGTCGAGCACCGCCAGCCGCTGCAGCTCCTGGTTGGCGGCGAGCAGCGCGGCCTCGGCCCGCCGGCGCTCGGCGATCTCGGCCCGCAGCTCGCGCTGGAGGCGGAAGATTGTCAGATGGGCGCTGACCCGGGCCAGCAGCTCCTCGGATTGGAACGGCTTGGGCACGTAGTCGACGCCGCCGGCGGCGAATCCGCGCAGCTTGTCCTCGATGCCGCTCAGCGCTGTCATAAAAATCACCGGAATGGCCTGGGTGGCGGGGGAGCGCTTGAGCCGGCGGCAGACCTCGAAGCCGTCGATGCCGGGCATCTGCACGTCGAGGATGATCAAGTCGGGCTGGGCCAGCTGGGCGCGGGCCAGCGCCGTCGCGCCGTCGCGGGCCGTCAGGATCTCCAGGTCGTCGCTGCGCAGATGATCGACGATCAGCTTGAGATTGGCGACATCGTCGTCGGCGATCAGGATCGTGCTGCGGAAGCTGGCGGGCTGCTCCATGGCCTGGTCCCTTGTGCGAGGCGGGTCGCGGCGCGGCGGCGGATCTGGTATGATGGGCCCATCCTACCACATGATCCGGGAGCGCGGGAGCCGCGCCGCCAGCTGCCTGCGCCCTCGCCGCGAGAGGAACCGCCTATGTCCCGCCGCCGTTCCGCCCCGCCGCTGTGGCTACGCTGCGCGCTCGCCGCCCTGGCGCTGGCCCTGCTCGGTCTCGCGCCGCGCGCCGGCGCCCAGGCCCCCGTCCCGCTGCCGCCCTTCAATCCGCAAACGTCGTTGCGGTTCCAGCGCCTCAGCGTCGACGACGGCCTGCCCAGCAACTATGTCACATCCATCCTCCAGGACCAGGCCGGCTTCCTCTGGTTCGGCACGGCCTCGGGCCTGGCCCGCTACGACGGCTACCGCTTCGTCGTCTACCGCGCCGAGCCCGGCGATCCCGGCTCGCTCGCCAGCAGCCAGATCAACGGCCTCTACCAGGATCCCGCCGGGATGATCTGGATCGCGACCCAGGGCGGCGGCCTCAATCGCTTCGATCCGCGCACCGAGCGCTTCACCCGCTACGAGAGCGGCGGGCCGGACGGCGTGGCCGGCGCCAGCATCCAGGCGATCTCCGGCGACGGCGCCGGCGCGGTCTGGTTCGCCACCGGCGGCGGCGAGCAGGGCTATCTCCAGCGCCTCGACCTGGCGACCGGCGCCTTTTCGCGCCATCCGCTGATGTGCGGCGAGCGGCGCTCGGGCCGCGCCCGCCGCGTGCTGCCCGATCCCGCCGGCGGCGCGGTCTGGGTGGTCGTCGACGAGCTGCTACGCTTCGATCTGGCGACCGGCGCCATGACCTGCCACGTGCCCGAGGGCGCGCCGGAGAAGATCGATGTCCGCACCAGGAGCCGCCTGGCCGATGTCTCGCTGGACCCGAGCGGCCGGCTCTGGCTGGCGGGCAGCGACGCGCTGTATCTGTTCGATCCGGCCAGCGGCGCCTTTTCGCCCTTCGCGCCGCCCGCCGATCCTGCCGCCCGCCTGCCGGCCTTCCGCATGAACACGGTGCTGCGCAACCGCCAGGGGCTGCTCTGGCTGGGCTTCGTCACCGAGCGCGGCCTCCATGTGTTCGATCCCGCCGGCCGCGCGTTCCTCCGCTCCTATCAGCGCGACGCCACCGATCCCGCCAGCTTCACCACGGCCCAGGTCCAGGCGATGTATGAGGACCGCGAGGGGCTGATTTGGACCGGCACCGCCGGCGACGGCGTCTATCTGCTCAACCCGCGCCAGATGCAGTTCACCTACTATCGCGGCGATCCGCTCGGCAACCGCAGCTTCGCGCCCGCCGGCATCCAGGCCATCCACCAGGACCCGGCCGGCGTCGTCTGGATCGGCTCCACCACCGCGCTGACCCGCTTCGATCCCGCCGCCGGCAGCTTCAAGCACTACACCGTGTTTTCCGGCACGCTGCCGCTGGCCCGGCCCGAGAGCAGGATCATCGGCGACATCGTCCCCGACAAAGCGGGCCGGCTCTGGTTCGATGGGATCGACGGCCTGTATCGCTTCGACCCGCGCACCGAACACGTCACGGCGCTGCGCGATGTGCCGATCGAGCCCGGCGCGCCGGTGGATATCGAGCAGGTCGCGCGCGGCGAGGGCGAGTCGCTCTGGCTGCTCGCCGGCAACACCCTGAGCGCGTTCGACATTCCCAGCGAGCGGTTCGGCCTTCGCGTCCAGCTGCAAAAGGCGATCGGCCGGCCGGTCGGCAAGGCGCTGACGCTGGGGATCGACGCCGCCGGCGATCCTTGGGTGGGCGGCGAGCGCTTCCTGGCGCGGGTCGACCGGCGTACCGGCGCCGTCACGGCCTATGTCCACGAGCCCGACAAGCCCGCCGGGCTGCCCAACGCGGCGGTCCAGGCGATCCACCACGACCGGCGCGGGGCGGTCTGGCTCGGCACCAACCAGGGCCTGCTGCGCTTCGATCCCGCCAGCGGCGCGTTCGAGCGGATCGGCCTGCGCGAGGGCTTGGGCGATGTGCGCGGCATCCTGGAGGACGAGCTGGGCACTCTCTGGATCAGCTCCGGCCATGGCCTGGCGCGCCTGGCGCCCGCCAGCGGCCAGCTCCAGCTTTACGACATCAGCGACGGCCTGCAAGGCAATCAGTTCAATCTGGCGGCCGCCTTCCGCGCCGCCGACGGCACGCTGTTTTTCGGCGGCACCCAGGGCCTCACCGCCTTCAAGCCGGCGCAGATCAGCCCCAACGCCGCGCCGCCGCCCGTCCGCCTGACCGAGCTGCGCCTCGCCAACGAGCCGCTCGCGCCGGGCGGCGACTCGCCGCTGCGCCAGCCCATCTGGCTCGCCGACAGCCTGACCCTCGATCACGATCAGACGATCATCTCGCTTGAGTTCGCCGCGCTCAGCTTCGCCGCCCCGCGCAACAATCGCTACCGCTACCGGCTGGAGGGCCTGGAAACGAACTGGAACGAGGTCGGCAGCGACCGGCGGATCGCCGCCTACACGACGCTGCCGCCCGGCTCGTATCTGCTGCGGGTCCAGGGCAGCAACGACGACGGGGTCTGGGGGACGGAGGAGGTGGCGCTGCCGATTGTGATCACGCCGCCCTGGTGGGCGACCTGGTGGTTTCGCGGCGCGCTGCTCGCCGCCGTCGCCGCCGCGCTCCTCGCCGGCTACTCCTGGCGCGTCCGCAGCGTCGAGCGCCGCAACCGCCAGCTGGCCGCCACGGTCGCCGAGCGCACCAGCGCCCTGACGGAGCGGACCCGCGAGCTGGCGGAGGCCTCGCGCCGCGCCGAGGCCGCCAGCCAGGCCAAGAGCGAGTTCCTGGCCAACATGAGCCACGAGCTGCGCACGCCGCTCAACGGCATCCTCGGCTACGCCCAGATTTTGCTGCGCAACGCCGGCCTGGAGACCGCCCAGCGCGACGGCTTGCAGACGATCTATCACAGCGGCTGGCACCTGCTCACGCTGATCAACGATGTCCTCGACCTGGCCAAGATCGAGGCCCGCCGCCTGGAGCTGCGGCCCCAGCCGATGAATCTGCCGGCCCTGCTCGACGGCGTCGCCGCCGTGATCCGCATGGCCGCCCAGCAGAAGCAGATCAGCTTCGCCTACGCGCCGCCCGCCGGCCTGCCGCGCATGATCGAGGCCGACGAGACCCGCCTGCGCCAGGTGCTGCTCAATCTGCTCGGCAACGCGGTGAAATTCACCAGCCGCGGCGGCGTGACGCTGCGGGTGACCCCGGCCGCCGCGCCCGGCCCGGAGTCCGTCGCGCTGCGCTTCGCCATCCAGGACACCGGCGTCGGCATCGCCCCCGAGCAGCGCGAGGCGATTTTCCAGCCCTTCGAGCAGGTCGGCGACGCCGGCGCCCGCGCCGCAGGCACCGGCCTGGGCCTGGCGATCAGCCAGCAGCTCGTCAGCCTGATGGGCGGCGCGATCAGCCTGGAAAGCGCGCCCGGCGTCGGCAGCACGTTTTGGTTCGACGTGATCTTTCCCCTCGCCGAGCAGGCCGCCGCGGCGCCGTCGCCGCCCGCCCAGCTCATCACCGGCTACGAGGGGCCGCGCCGGCGGATCCTGGTGGTGGACGACCGGCAGGAAAACCGCATGGTGCTGCTGAATCTGCTCGAACCGCTCGGCTTCGACGTCGCGCTGGCCGAGAACGGCCAGGAGGCGGTCCAGCGCGCGCGCCAGCTCCGGCCGGATATGATTTTCATGGATTTGGTGATGCCGGTGATGATGGGCTTCGAGGCGGTGCCGGCGATCCGCGCCATCCCCGAGCTGGCCGAGGTGCCGATCATCGCGGTCTCGGCCAGCGTGCTGGAGGCCGACCAAGCGCATAGCATCCAGGTCGGCTGCGACGGATTTGTCAGCAAGCCGGTCGACGCCGGCCAGATTCTGGAGCTGGTGCGGCGGCATGTGCGGCTGGAGTGGATTGTCGCCCCGGCCGAGGCGTTGGCGGCGCCGCCGTTGTCTGCTGACGGCGATCCAGGCGGCGACGAGCTGATCCTGCCGCCGCGCGAGGAGCTGGAGGCGCTGTACGAGCGGGCGCGCTTCGGCGATATGCGCAGCGTGCGCGAGCAAGCCGAGCGCCTGGGCCGGCTCTCCCCGCGCTACGAGGCCTTCGCCCGCCGCATCCTCGCGCTCGCCGAGGCCTTCGACGACGAGCAGATCCAGGAGGTCCTGCGGCCCCATCTGTTTTGATCAGCGGCGGGTGACTCGCCAGGCCCAGGCTGTCCGGACCAGGGCCCAGCCCAGCGCCAGCGCCCCGCTGCCGGCCAGGATCCAGGTCACATCGGGCAGTTGATGGGCGGCCTTGGTCCATCCGCCCAGCGCCAGCGGCGCGACGAGCAGCGCCAGCGCCGCCCATGCCAGATTGAGCGCCAGCGGCCCGGCCAGCAGCGCGGCCCGGCCGAGGCCCGCGCCCGGCTTGGGGAAGCGCC
>DASWWB010000332.1:0-1831 GCA_036406115.1 Herpetosiphonaceae bacterium | reverse complement strand
GCCGTAGGGGTTGGCGATCGTCGTCACCCACTCCCTGCCGCCGGCGATGGTGCGGGTGATGACTGAGCTGGGCGGGGCGGCGCCGACCGTGATCTGCACCTTGTGGATTTTGATGTCCTTGAGATCCGAGTTGGCGACGCGGAAGATCACCTCCAGCGAGGCGTTGCTGACATTGACCAGCTGGGTGCCGGGCGGCGCCTTCTTGACCGAGACGCCGGCGGCGAAGGTCCGGCCGTTGTCCTTTTCCTTGGTCTTGGTGATCTCGGCGCCGATGACATCGATGCCCGTGTAGGGTTTCGCCACCCGGTCGAGCTTGATCACGAGCGGCTGGCCGGCGGGGATCGGCCCGTTGATGGTGTTGAACAGCTTGTTCTCGGGCGTGTACCAGGCGGCCTCGCCGCCGTCGGCGTAGCCATAGACGCCGTCAAGCCCGGGGAATGTCTGCGTGACAACCGCCGTGAACGCGTAGCGCATGTCCTGGGTGTGGAGGCAGATTTGCTCGCTGGCGGGCCTGTCGCTGTAGCCGGCCTCTGCCGGGCGCTGAGCGGCCAAGCCGCCGATCCCGCCGAGCGGCGCGTCTGACAGGAGCGGGAATTCCTCGATCAAGCCGAAGTTCGCCAGGCCCTGGGCGTTGACCTGCTGGACGTTGGGCTGAGGGGCGTCGAGGCCGGCGATCCAGCCGCCCTGGTGGTAGCCCTGCTGAGTCATCACGGCGTGGATCTGGTTCTGGATCGGATAGCCCGGGTCGAATGGCAGCGCCGACAGATTCTCATGCTCGAAATCATGCTCGGTGCAGTGCTCGGGCGGCACGGCCCTGACCGTCACCACCGCCGTCGTCAGCACCGTGGTGGTCTGCTTGTCGATGACTTTGACATTGAGCTTCAGGGATTCATCCACCGTGACTGTTTGATACGGGGTGATGGTATCGTTGACCGGTGTCTGAAGCAGCAGCGCGATTTGGCTGCCGTTGAGGGTTACCGAAGGGTCGCCGCCGGTGAGGCGCGGCGCGGAGGCGGTCACGCGGAACGTGCCGTCGGTGTTGAAGACGGTGCTTTGCGACTGCAAGGGAAAGACCTGGCCGGCGGCGTTTCTCCACAGCATTGTCGCCCGGTAGGCGGAGGCCGGGCCTTCGAGGCCGCGCGACAGCCGACCAGTCACCGCCAGCGGCTCGCCGGTCCGCACCTGGCTGGTGACGACAGTGACGCCGCTGGCCGAGTAGGGCGTGCCGTTGGTCGTCGCCCGCGAGCCGAAGCTGGCGGTGCCGGTGTTGACCGCCTTGCCGTCGATGATCTGGATGGCCTTGATCGTGGTCGCCGAGCCGAGCGGCACGGGGCGGTCGGCGGGGACCAGCAGCAGGTACGGGCCGGGGCCGATGCTCGCCTGGGGCGCGCCCAGCGTCTGGCCGGCGTACTCGAAGCGCAGATGCCCCTGCGGCTGCGCGTTAGCGACACGGACCGAGACCACGGTGCCGGGCGGGCCGAAGGCCGGGGTGGGCGCGACCGACAGCGGCCCGAGGACTGTCAGGGGGAACGTGGCCCGGTTGATCCAAGGCCCGCCGTCGCCGCTTTGGAGCACGAGGGTGTGTTGCCCGGCGGTCAGCGCCGGCATGATAATGTCGTACTGCGACCGCCCGCCCCCGCCGACGTAGCCGCTCGCCAGCACGGCGCCGGTCGCCTGGACAATCACGCGGTGGGGCATGTCGAACAGGATTTGGGCGTCAATCGTGATTCGTAGCTCGCCGCCAGCGCCGATCGTCTGCGGGAAGGCGAAGAGCTGGGGCGTGTTGCCGCCGCGGATCTCATCCGGGGGCGGCTGCGGGGCGGCTGCGGGA
>DASWWB010000331.1:0-5069 GCA_036406115.1 Herpetosiphonaceae bacterium | reverse complement strand
GACCGGCTGGCGGCGGGCTTGGCGCTGATCCTCGCCGAGCCGCCGGAGCGCCGGACCGCCCGCCAGGAAGCTTGCATCAGGGGCGCGGCGCGCTTTATGTCGGCCAATGTCGCCCGCGAAATCGCCGCAGCCTACGCCCTGCTGTCGTCGTAGCCAGCAGCCGGCGTCAGTTGGTTAACAGCTTGTTGTAAGCCAAAAACTGCTGAATTTGGTTGACACGTTCCAGAGGCTATACTACTCTACCATCTGCATCGGTGGCGTGTTCCGTCTGCCATAATCGGCGCTGGTCGCTGAGCGGAATCGTCACGAAACTAGGGAGGAATTCAATGCGACGGAATCACCTCGCGTCTCTCGCCGGCTCGCTGTTGCTGGCCGGCGTTCTCAGCGGCTGCGGCGCGGTCACCACCGCCCAATCGCAGCCCGAGCGTCAGCTCCCCACCGCGCCGCCAGCGCCGACCGCCGCCCCCGCGGCGCCGCTCGCCATCACGGCGGCCCCGGCCCTGCCCCAGCTCGCCGACCTCGGCGCCCTGCTGGTCAGCGATGAGTTCGACAGCGACCTCGCCGACTGGCGCAACAAGGACATCGTGTCGGTCCCGGTGAGCGAGCCGGCGGTCTGGCAAGTCCGCGACGGGCGGGTCGATCAGATCACTGGCCCCGAGGGCTACGCCGCCCTGTCGCCTGTCACCATCCTCAAGGGCGACGCCGGGCTGGCCGACTACACGGTCCAGGCCATGGGCAACTCACAAGGCAACGAGATGATGGGCGTGGTCGCCCGCGCCAGCGACAAGGGCTACTACGCCCTCGTGGTGCGCCACGCCAAGGCCGATGGCACCAAAGTGTTCATCGAGAAATACGACGCCGCCACCGAGACCTTCAAAACCCTGGCCCGGGTCGAGGAGGGCGGCTGGAACGTCGACGAGTGGACGGCCCTGGCCCTAACGGTCAAGGGCGACACGCTGACCGGGTACGTCGGCGGCAAGCAGGTGATCGCGGCGACTGACGCCACCTTCGCCAGCGGGCAGCCCGGCCTCTACGGCTTCGGCATCGGAGACCTGTCGTTCGACCACTTCGCCGTCAACGCCGCCCAGTAAGCGGCAGGCCATTGCGCAGATAAGGAAGGAACCGTAGTAATGACGCTGCCCAAACAGTTCCAACGCATCAGCCTGCTGCTGCTGATTCCGTTGTTCGTGCTTGTCCCGCTGCTGATGCCGAGCGCCAAGGCCGACACCAACGATGTCACCTGGGGCGCGGTCGAGGTGCGCGACATCACCAATCTCTCCTCGGTCTACCCGGATGTCGCCTACGACGCCAGCGGCCACATCCATATCGTCTGGATCGAATACGGCTCCACCAACGACGAGCCGTCGCGGGTGATGTACACCAACAATGTCGCCGGCACGTGGCTGCGTCCGCACACCGTCAGCTCCTCGGGCGGACGCAACAACAGCGGCATCGTGGGCCTGGCGGTCGAGAACAACCGCGTCCACGTCGTCTACACCACCAACTCGCTGGGCCTGGCCTACCGCCAGGTGACGCTGAACGGCGCCACGCCGACCAACCAGGGCGTCATCGGCCTGACTGGCGGCTCGGCCAAGGGCTTCAACCCGGATCTGGCGGTCGACTCCACTGGCCGGGTTCACATGGCCTACATCAACAACAAAGACGGCACCTATCGCATCTACCACCGGACGTGGTTCAACGGCACGCTGTCGAGCGAGCGGCTAGTCCGCGGCGGCGATGCGCTGAAAAAAGAGCTGCGCATCGCCGCCTCCAGCGACAACAAGATCCATCTGATCTATGTCGCCAACGAGGGCGCGGTCACCCGCTACTCGATCTTCGACGGCACCAGCTGGTCTAACGGCCCCGACGTGGGCACCGGCAAGCAGAAGCTGCAATCGATCGCCGCCAGCGGCACGACGATCGTGGCGGTCTTCAGCGCCCAGCCCGGCTCCACCCACAACGTTTACATGAAAATCCGCACCACCGGCGGCTGGTCAGGCGCGGCGCTCCTGAGCAGCGGCGGGTCGTTCGACGAGAACCCCGACGCGTTCGCCAGCCCGTACAACGGCAAGGTCTACGCGGTCTGGAACAGCGGCAGCAGCACGGCTGACTATATCCTGGCCCGCGAAATCGACCCGGCGACCGGCTCGGCCGGCCCGGTCAAGAACCTGCGCGGCAAGAATCCGCTGTGGCCGCGCGTCGCCGCCGGCCCCACCGAGTCGATCAGCGTGGTCTGGCAGGACAAGGCTCCTGGCACGTACTTCAACGCCGCCCACGTCCAGGGCGTCGTGACCGGCGGCACCGGCCCGACGCCAACGCCGACCAGCACGCCGACCAGCACGCCGCTGCCGACGGTCGACGCCACGCCGGTCCGCACCAGCCCGAGCCCGAACAACAACACCCAGATCGCGGTCTCGCTGACCGGCCTGCAAGGCACCCCCAACGAGATGCGCTTCAACACCGTGCCGTTCGGCCCCGCCGACACGACGCCGGGCTGGGCGCCAATCCAGCCGGGCTTCACGGTCCAGGCCTCGCCGGGCCTCGGGACGGTCTGCGGCGTCGCCACGGTGTACGTCCAGGTCCGCAACACCGCCACCGGCCAGGTTTCGGCGGTCAAGACTGTCTCGGCGGTGATCGACACCGACGTGCAGGCCTTCCCCTACTTCCAGAACCCGAACACCATGGGCATGCGGGTGACCGCCGGCACCGTCAACCCCTACGCCCCGCTGGCAGGCGCCGATGATTACACGCGCTCGGCCAAGTATTACTACCGCTTCAGCGACGAGGTCGCCGGCTGCGCCGGGCTGGCCGCCTACCGCGACAGCGACGACCAGTATGCGATCGGCACGCCGCAGGAATTCTACGCCCGCACCGCCAACGCCCCGCTCGTGGGCGGCATCGATCCGACCGGCCAGGGCCTGCCCGAGCAAAGCTTCGCCGCCACCCTGGTGATCACCGACAAGCTGGGCACCGCCAAGAGCTACCAGCGCACGATGTACTATGACGACGATCCGCCGGTGGTGCTGCCCGGCGGCGAGCTGGGCCTGCCCGGCAACACCACCGTCATCTCCAGCGCGGTCGTGACGATGGTCTTCAGCGCGACGGTCACCGACGACAGCTACAATGTCCGCACGCCGGTCGGCAAGAACTACTGGGGCGCCTGGGTGCTGGCGGTCGATCCGGCCGTCACCACCGATCCCAAGCCCTCGGATTTCCTGGCCCACGGCCAGGCCATCCGGATCGCTCCCGGCAGCGACGAGATCCCCTACGTCAAGCTGAACAACGGCCTGACCGGTACCAGCCAGACCGGCCAGCGCCGCGTCTACGTCGCCTTCCTCGACGGCGCCGGCAATTTCTCCGGCTACACCGGCCCGGACAGCTTCAACGGCACGCTGATCGCCTCGCCGGTGATCACGCTGGCCGAGGCCAATCTGCTCGAAGGCTTCCTGCCGCTGGTGTCCAAGCCGTAGCGCCAGCAGGGACGAAGGATGCGGAGAGGGACAGCGCGCGCTGTCCCTCTTTGCATTGCGCCGGCAGAACAGGACCCAAGTACGGGGTCCGGCCGCCCCGCGCCGACGGTATGAACATTTAAATTTGGTTGACAGATTATGAGCGCCATGTTAATCTGCGGGTTGCATCACTGGTGGTTCTAAGGCTAGATTGGCGCTCGCTGTCGAGCAGAATCGCCATTCATCTAGGGAGGACTTATGCGACGGAATCACCTCGCGTCTCTCGCCGGCTCGCTGCTGCTGGCCGGCGTTCTCAGCGGCTGCGGCGCGGTCACCACCGCCCAATCGCAGCCCGAGCGACAGCTCCCCACGGCGCCGCCCGCCCCCACTCCCGCCTCACTCGCTGGCCCGGCGATCCCGGCAGCTCCAGCCTTGCCCCAGCTCGCCGGTCTCGGCCCCGAAGTGCTCCGCGATGAATTCGACGCCGGCCTCGCGGCCTGGACCGCCAAGGATATCGTCAGCCTGCCGGTCAGCGAGCCGGCGGTCTGGGAGGCTGCGGCGGGCCGGCTCGACCAAATCACCGGCCCCGAGGGGCTGGCGGCGATGAGCCCGGTCACGCTGGTGCGCGGCGATGGGCTCGGGGCGGACTACACGGTCCAGGCGGTGGCCCAGTCCCGCGGCAACGAAGCGATGGGCGTGGTGGCGCGCGCGGGAGACCAGGGCTTCTACTATCTCTCAGTGCGCTCCGCCGACGCCCGGGGCACCAAAGCCTACCTCGCCAAATACGACGCCGCCAGCGACCAGTTCACCACGCTGGCCAGGCTGGAAACCGGCGGCTGGGCGCTGAACGAATGGACCGCGCTGGCGTTGCGGGTCGAGGGCTCCAACCTTACCGGCTATGTCAACGGGCAGGCCGTCTTGGAGGCCAAGGACGACAGCTTCAGCAGCGGCAAGGCCGGCGTCTACGGCTACGGCGTGGGCGATCTGTCCTTCGATCACTTTGTCGTCAATGCCAATAACTAAGCGGATTGAGCGCCAGCGCCGCGCTGGCAGGTAGGAAGGATTTCGCGATGACAACGCCGAAACAGGTCCAACGAGTCAGCTTGCTCATGCTGATCCCGTTGTTACTGCTCGCCCCCCTCCTCATTCCCCGCGCCACAGCCGCCCCCGCCGACGTCACCTGGGGGCCAGTGGAAATCCGCGATAACACCGACCTCTCCAATGTGTATGTCGACGTGGCCTACGACAGCAACAACAAAGTGCATATGGCGTGGGTCGAGTACGGCGCGACAGATAGCGACGCGTCGCATATCTACTACACCAACAACGTCGCCGGAACATGGCTGACGCCGTTCCAGGCGGCCACCGACGGTGGCCGCGACGGCAGCCCGACGCTGGCGATCGCCGTATCCGGCAACACGGTCCATCTCGCCTACACCAGCTTCCAGGTCGAGAAAATGGTCCATCTCCCGCTGACGCTCAGCGGCGCCACGCCCACCGCCGGCGCCAAGACGGTGCTTTCGGGGGTCGGCAAAGGCTACGGCCCGGGCATGACGGTCGCGCCGAACGGCAACGTCCACCTCGCCTACATCAGCGACAAGCAGGCGGGCGATGATATCT
>DASWWB010000330.1:0-9440 GCA_036406115.1 Herpetosiphonaceae bacterium | reverse complement strand
GCCGCGCGTGATTCACCTGACGGGCGACGCGGAGTGGCTGGTGCCCGCCAGCATCGCCGAGCGCGGCGACGGCTGGCGCGAGCATCTCATCCGCACCGCCGAGGCGCCGCCCTACCAGCAGGCGCGCGGCAGGACCGGCCTGGCGGCCGCCGTGAGCATGCTCAACGAATCGCAGGCGTTCCTAGATGAGATCCTCATCCGCGACGGCTGGCCGGCGCTGACGCTGGCGGTGCCGCCGCCGGACTGGGCCGCCCATCGCCGGGCCATTTTGGGCTTTCTGGGCCTGGCCGAAGTGGAGGTCGAGCGGCCGGCGCTCACGCGGGAGACGCTCGAATCCTACGCGGGGACCTACGTCACCGACGATCCGGCGCGCATCAACAAAGAATACATCGTGCGGCTGGAGGACGGCGGGCTGGCGCTGCACACGGCGCGCGAGCGCTACGGCTTGCTGGTGGCCGTCACTGAGACGCGCTTCCATCTCCAGGCAACGCCGTACGACGTCGAATTCGCCGCCGGCGCCGGGCCGGCCAGCAGCCTGACCGTCTTCGGCGACGACGGCGCCGCCCACCTCTACCGCCGGGCCTGAGCGCGGCAGGGCCGGCTGCGGTTTGTCAAAACCAGAAGCGGCGGCTATAATGCTGTGTTGCCATTGACTGGCGCCGTATCAACACCCTTCAGGAGGCCGTTTCGTGGAACAAGCGCTGATTATCGTCGAACTGATCATCGGATTCATGCTTATTGTGACCGTCCTGCTCCAGGCCAAGGGCACCTCGGCCAGCGCGCTCAGCGGCCGCAGCTCCGCCGCCACCTACCGCACCCGCCGCGGGCTTGAGAAAACCCTGTTCAACGTCACGATCGTGCTCGGCATCGTGTTCGTCATCCTGGCGCTGTTCCATCCCCGCATCGCTGCGCTCTAATCAGCTATGGCGCGCCGTATCCGCTGGCAGATCCTCGTCACCATCGTCAGCCTGGCCCTGATCTTCGGCCTGCTGGGCCATCTGGCGCTGTCCACCACCGCCCAGGGCGACCCGGTGGCCGGCGGCACCTACGCCGAAGCGCTGGTCGGCCAGGTCGCCGATCTCAACCCGCTGCGGGGCGCCCTGCTCTCGCGGCCCGAGGCTGACCTGACGGCCCTGATCTTCGAGGGCCTGACCAGGGTCGAGACCACCGGGATCATCGCGCCGAGCTTGGCGAGCGCCTGGGAGACTGACTCCACGGAGAAGGCCTACACCGTCACGCTGCGCCCGGATATCGCCTGGCACGACGGCAAGCCGTTCAGCGCCGAGGATGTCGCCTGGACCGTCAACTGGGTCAAAAGCCCGGGGTTCACCGGCGATCCGGCGCTCCAGGCGGTGTGGAGCAGCGTGTTTGTGACCGTCCTCGACCCGACGACGGTGCGCTTTGATCTGCCGGCGCCGTTCGCGCCCTTCGCCAATCAGCTGAGCATGCCCATCCTCCCCGCCCATCTGCTCCAACCTGCCGACGCTGCGGGCTGGGCCGCGTTCGGCCGCAAGCCGGTCGGCACCGGCGCCTACAGCCTGGCGCTGCTGGAGCCGGACCGGGCCGAACTTGCCAAGAACACCGCCTACCGCACCGCCAGCGCCCCGGCGCAGCCGATCGAGGCCGGCCAGCCCAACCTTGACCGCCTGATTTTCCGCTTCTACCCCACCTTCGAGGAGGCCCAGCTCGCACTCCGGCGCGGCGATGTCCAGTCTCTGGCCTTCAATGTCACCGAGCAGGGCGAGCAGGTGCTGCCTGCCGACCATCAGCGGGTGCGGGCGCCGCTGGCGGACTACACCGTGCTGACCTTCAATCTGCGCGCCGCGCCGCTGGATGATCTCAAGCTGCGCCAGGCCCTGTCCTACGCCATCAGCCAGGAGCAGGTGATCGAGCGGGCGCTGGGCGGGCGGGCGCTGCCGCTGCAAACGCCCATCCTGCCCTCGTCCTGGGCGGCGACCGACGGGCTGGCCGGCTATCGCGACACGCCGGAGCGCGCCGCCGCCAACCGGCTGCTCGACGAGGCCGGCTGGCAGCGCGACGCCGCCGGCGTCCGCTCGCGCAACGGGCAGCCGCTGCGCCTCAGCCTGGTGACCAGCGACTCGACCGAGCGCCAGGCGGTCGCCGCCGAGCTGATCGAGCAGCTGCGGCTGGTCGGCGTCGAGGTCCAGCTGGAGGCGGTTCCCGGCGATCAGCTGTCAGCCCGCCTGAGCGGCCATCAGTTCAATCTGGCGCTGCACGGCTGGTCCAACCTGGGCAGCGATCCCGATGTCTATGAGCTGTGGCACTCCTCGCAGGCCGACGCCGCCAACTTCGCCGGCCTGGCCGACGAGCGGATCGACGAGCTGCTGGTCGAGGCGCGCCAGGTCGCCAGCCTCGAAACCCGCGCCTCGCTGTACCAGGAGTTCCAGGAGCGCTGGCTCAGCCTGGCGCCCTCGGTGGTGCTGTACCAGCCGCTGCTGGAGCAGCAGCTGGCCGACAACATCCAGGTCCTCGGGCTCTCGCCGCAGGCCAGCGAGTCCGAGGTGCTCTACAGCCGCTCCGATCGCTTCCGCCGCCTCGCCAATTGGTACGAGGTCACGACGCGCCAGATCCGGCCCAACCTGCGCCAGGATCCGCCCGCCCAGCGCCCGCGCTAGATTTGACAAAAAGGCGCTTCGAACGTATAATCCCCTTCACGTCAAGCGCACCAGCCCAGGTGGCGGAATTGGCAGACGCGCTACTTTGAGGGGGTAGTGACCGCGAGGTCGTGTGGGTTCAAGTCCCACCCTGGGCACCAAGGACGATTAGCTCAGTTGGTAGAGCGTCTCGCTTACACCGAGAATGTCGGGGGTTCGAGTCCCTCATCGTCCACCAGTAGACAACTAAATGCCACTTTAGCTCAGTTGGTAGAGCATGCGACTGAAAATTGCAGGGTCCCCGGTTCGAGCCCGGGAGGTGGCACCAAAGCACAAACGCTCCGCGAGGGGCGTTTTTTGTTGCCTGTGATTTTTAGGGATCAGGGGTCAGGGATCAGGCCGGACGGCGGCAAGGCGGGCGCTGCCAGCCACGCCACACAGCTTTGCAGCCGGCCTGATCCCCTAACCCCTGACCCCTGATCCCTACCTCGCCCCCACCGCCACGCAGGTCGCCCGGTCGTTGCCGACGCCGGTGCCGCCTAGGCTGGCGGCGCTAGCCACCAAGCGGCTGCTGCCGCCGGACTGGAAGCAGCCGTGCTCGAACAGCGTCACCGCGCACGAGCCGAGGATTTTGAGCGACGAGGTTTTGTCGTTGAAATCGGTGGGCAGGTGGACGCTGTAGGCGCCGACGCCCGGCGCGCAGCGGCCCACCCGGAAGACCATCCCGCCGTAGCTGTTGTGCTCGTACAGATACACGCCGTCGCTGGTGAAGGGTGCCGCGTTGCGCTGGATGATGATATCGATCAGGTCGCGGCCGGGGAAATCCATCATCACCAGGCCGGCGCGGTTGACGGTCGGCCCGGCCAGGTAGTCGTAGGCGAAGTGGTTGACGCCGGTCAGGCCCATCGTGCCGCCGGCGACGGCGTTGGGGAAGGCGCCGACCGACGAGCCGCTCAGGAAGTTGACGTACAGTTGGTCGAGCGGGCCGGCCTCGGTCGCTTCGAAGTGGCGGCGGGCTTTGTCCCACTTGTCGTCGATGTCGAAGATCGTCGGCACCTCGTAGTCGTCCTGGATGTTGAGGCTCGACCAGGGAATGCCGAAGTCGCCCGGGATATTATCAAGCAAGACGATTTTGCCCCGGGCCGCGCCCAGCGTCGGCGGCTGGTTGCCGGCCCAGAAAAACGCGCTGTAGGCCGGGTCGTTGCGGTAGGCGGCGAAGGTGGCCTCGAACGGCCGGGTGTTCCCCTCCGGCGTGTGCTCCTCCTTGACCCGCATCAGCACGGTTTCGCTGGGATTGGCGCGCAGGAACGCCGTCGTCGCGTTGAGCACATCATTGAAATTGGCGCGCTGGTAGACCACGCCGTGATGGATGGCGAAGGCGTCGCCGATGTGGCGCAGCCGGATGTCCAGGCCGCGGACGCCGGCGTTGAGCTGGTCGGCCAGCTTGAGCGATTGGGTCTGCGCCAGGTCGCCGCCGTAGAGCGCCATCGTGTCGTGGGTGGCGGGGATGGACAGGGCGGCCAGCGGCGTCGCGTCCGGCAGCGCCGCCATCCAGCGCGGGTTGTTGTAGTCGATCGTCGATCCGTGGTGGTAGTGGCGGCCGTGCGCCTCGGCCTGGCGCGCCGCCCCGCCGAACACGCCAGCCGCCAGCGCCAGCGCCGCCAGCGTCCGTCCGATCCCGCCCTTCCAGCCGCTGCCAATTCTGATCATCGCGTGTGGTTCTCCAGGCTAGATGGATGTCGCGCCGCCGGCCGGCCAAGTGGTCAGACCAGTTCGGCTGGCGCCAAGTATACACGGATCAGCCCAGCCTGTCTTCACTTTTATTAACTAATCGGCCAAAGCGGGCGGCACAGCGCTTGCATCGCTGGCGCCAGGAGGACGCCATGCCAGAGGGACCGACCATCAAAGTGACTGCCGACCAGCTGCGCGCCGCCCTGGAGGGCCAGGTGATCCGGCGCTTCGCCAGCCGCTTCAAAAAAGCCGCCGCCGAGGACTGGGCGGGCAAGATCGCCGGCCGGCGGGTGCGCGCGGTGCGCTCCCACGGCAAAAATCTGTTTATCGATTTCGATTCGGGCTACACGTTGTACTCGCACATGCTGATGTGGGGCAGCTGGCACATCTACGCCCCGGGCGAGCCCTGGCGCAAGGAGGAGCCCAAGTCGCGGGTGGTGCTGGAGACTGACCGCTGCGTGGCCGTGCTGTTCAGCGCGCCGGTCTGCGAGCTGATCCACGGCGACGATCTGGCGGATCATCGCACGGCGGCGCTCGGCCCCGACCTGCTGCACGCCGAATTCGACGCCGACGAGGCTTGGCGCCGCCTGCTGGCGCCCGCAGCCCGCGATCTGCCGCTGGGCGAGGCGGTCATGGCCCAGGATCTGATCGCCGGTATCGGCAATATCCTGAAAAGCGAAGTGCTGTTCCTGGCCGGCATCCATCCCCTGCGCACCGCCGCCTCGCTGGCGCGGCGCGAGTTCGATCAATTCGTCGCGCTGGCGCGGGAGGCGATGCGCCGCTCAGTCGAGGCCGGCGGCTTCGAGACCGTCTTCCTGCCGCCGGAGATCATGGCCGAGACCCGCAAATTCGGCTACGCCTATCGCCGCCGCACCCATCCCTGCTTTGTCTGCGACACGCCGCTGGAGATGGTCCGCCAGGGCGAGCGCCGCCGCATGACGTGGTTCTGCCCGGCCTGCCAGCCGCTGGCGGGCCCGGCGCTGCTGGTCGGCGAGCGCCCCGGCCGCGTCTCGCCCTGGATGCCGGCCTGGCAGCGCTTGGCTGGGGAGCGCGCCGCCGGCGCTTGACGAATAATTGGTTTAGTACTAAACTAAATGCAGCGAGATCGTCCCGCCTGCTGGCGGGGCGGTCCGGGGGCGGAAAGCCCCGTTGTCAGGGAAAGGCGTGAAGCTATGGAGCTGGGACTGTACACCTTCGGCGATGTGCCGGATAGCTCGGGGGCGAGCGGGGCGCGGCGGATGGCCGAGCTGTTGGAGGAAGCGGAGCTGGCCGAGCAGGTCGGCCTGGATGTGTTCGGCGTCGGCGAGCATCACCGTTTCGACTATGCGGTGTCGGCGCCGGCGGTGGTGCTGGCGGCGGTCGCGGCGCGGACCAAGCGCATCCGCCTGACCAGCGCGGTGAGCGTGCTCAGCTCCGACGACCCGGTGCGGGTGTTCCAGCAGTTCGCCACGCTGGACCTGCTGTCCGGCGGGCGGGCCGAGCTGATGCCGGGCCGCGGCTCGTTCATCGAATCGTTCCCGCTGTTCGGCTACGATCTGAAAGACTACGACGTGCTGTTCAGCACCAAACTTGAGCTGCTGCTGAAAATCCGGGCCGAGGAGCGGCTGAGCTGGTCCGGCAAGCACCGGGCGGCGCTGGAGGAGCAGAGCGTGTATCCGCGGCCGCTCCAGGACCCGCTGCCGGTCTGGGTGGCGGTGGGCGGCAGCCCGGAGTCGTTCGTGCGGGCGGGGCGGCTGGGCTTGCCGCTGGCGGTGGCGATCCTGGGCAGCTCCTACGAGCAGTTCGCGCCGCTGGTCAAGCTGTACCGGGAGGCGGCGGCGGCGGCGGGCCACGATCCGGCGGCGCTGCCGGTGAGCGTCAACTCGCCGGCCTACGTCGCCGAGACGCCGGAGCGGGCGGTCGACGAAAGCTTCCCGGCCTTCCAGCTGACGTTCGACCGGATCGGGCGGCAGCGCGGCTGGAATCCGCTGTCGCGGGCCCAGTTCGGCCACATGCGCTCGCTGCGCGGCGGCCTGGTGGTCGGCAGCCCGCAGGAAGTGATCGAGAAAATCCTGCACCAGCACGCGGTGTTTGGCAACCAGCGTTTCCTGGCCCAGATCGGCATCGGCTCGATGAGCCACGCCCAGATCATGCGCGGGATCGAATTGTTCGGCACGGAGGTCGCGCCGGCGGTGCGCAAGGCGCTGGGGAGCGACCGCGCGCCGGTCCCTGCCGGGCAGCCGGCGCCGGCCGAGGTTTAATCAAAAGGGAGGATGAGCATATGACCGAGACCAACTATCGCGGCGCCGTCCAGGCCGCCGCCGACGCGCTGCGCCAGCTCCATCGCGGCCTGACCGTCGCTGCGCGGCGCATGTACGAGGACGCCAACCAGACCCAGATCAGCGCGACTGATCTGTTCCATCAGCTGAAGGACAATCCGGCGTTCGCCTGGCTCCAGCCGCTCACGTCGCTGGTCAGCAGGCTCGACGACCTGCCGCAGGACGCCGAGCTGGGCGCCGCCGAGGCCGCCGCCGTGCGCCGCGAGGCGATGGGCCTGATCAACCCGCCGGAGGGCGAGGACACCGCGTTCTACGATCAGCTTTACCAGGCTCGCTCCTTCGCCCCCGAGCTGGTCGTGCTCCACGCCCACGCCCGGGCGGCGGTCGGCGCGCTGCCGGCCGAGACCGGCGACGGCCCCCCGACGAACGGCAGGGTCACGCCCTCGGCCTAGGCGCGACGGGGACCGGGGATGTCGCCCCGGTCCCCGTTTTTTCATCCTCCCTCCCCGGCGCGCCAGCCGCCCCGCCGGAATGCTCTATAATCTGGCGAAAATTGTGCGAGTGGAGGACCCGCCAGTGAGCGACCCGCAGCCAGAGCGCATTCCGATCGAGCAAGATCAGCACGATATCGTCTTCGTAAGCGACCTGCACCTCTCCAACGGCTACAGTCGCGCCTCGGGGCGCTACGATCCCCGCGAGGATTTTTTCTACGACGGCGAGTTCCATCGCTTCCTGCAATATCTGATCGGCCAGGGCAAGGAGCGCCGGCGGCCCCAGCGCCTGGTGCTGCTGGGCGACCTGTTCGATTTCCTCCAGGTCGACAACCGCCCGTTCGACAAGCATGGCCTGCCCGAGCCCTCGTCGCCGGCCTACGCCGATCAGAAAGTCCGCGACTTCAAGGAGAAGAAGGATCCGTTCCTGGGGCTGAGCACCAGCCCGTCGGCCACTGTCTGGCGGCTTGAGCGGATCGCGCGCGGCCACAACGAGTGGTTCCGCGCCCTGGGCGAGTTTTTGCAGGCCGACGGGCGCAACCGGATCGATGTGATCGTCGGCAACCACGATATCGAGCTGACCTGGCCGGCGGCCCAAGAGCGCTTCAAAGGGCTGATCGAGGAGAGCGTGGAGGCGCCGGGGATCGGCGCCGGACTGCATTTCTATCCCTGGTTCCT
This sequence comes from Herpetosiphonaceae bacterium, assembly GCA_036406115.1. Taxonomy (GTDB): domain Bacteria; phylum Chloroflexota; class Chloroflexia; order Chloroflexales; family Herpetosiphonaceae; genus DASWWB01. The sequence goes on along the minus strand of DASWWB010000330.1, from coordinate 1,667 downwards.
CTACGAGCCGGGGCTGTTCTACGCCGAGCACGGCCACCAGTACGACGATCTCAACTCCTTCGCCACCCAGATGGCGCCGACGCTGCCCGACAACCAGGAGCTGATCGAGCTGCCGCTGGGCTCGTTTTTCGTGCGCTATGTCTTCAACAAGATCGAAGCCCGCGACGCTTTTTCGGACAACGTGCGGCCCATGACCCGCTATGTCGCCTGGGCGCTGCGCAACCATCCGATCAGCGGCCTGCTGACGCTGTTTTACCAGGGCCAGATGTTGGTCAAGGTGCTGCGCAAAGCCAGCCACCTGAGCGACGATGAGCACAAAGCCAGGCTGGAGCGCTACCACCGCGAGGTCGTCGCGCCCTACGCCGCCCAGGCCGGCGCCGGCCTCAGCGCCGAGCAGCTGATCGCGATCGACAATCTGGCCGAGATCCCGTCGATGAACAGCCGCTGGCGCCAGGCCCGCCAGGTGGTGCTGGATCCGCTGCTGCCGCTGCTGTGGGTGCTGGCGCCGCTGATGCTGATGTTCCGCGCCCTGCGCCAGGTCCGGCGCACCGCCCGGGCCGCGATGGCCTTCCTCGCCGGCTTCGCGGGCCTGCTCTACCGCGAGCGCGCCACCTTCCGCCCGCCGTCCGAGCCCGAGAGCCATCTGCGCGACGCGGCCCGCGAGATCGACAAGATTTTGCGCCAGAACGGCGGCGCCGGCGCCCGCTTCTATATTTTCGGCCACACCCACAAGACCGAGGTCTACCCGCTCGGCGCCGAGAACGAGGAGCCGCGCTACCTCAACACCGGCACCTGGACGCCGATCATCGATCCCGACGCCCAGCTCCTGCGCGGCGTCACCCAGTTCAATTTCGTCCAGATCCTGCGCAACGACAACGGCTATCAGCTGGCGGAGCTGCTCTACTGGAACGACGGCGCGGGCCGCCCTCAGCTGGTGCCCCTGCTGGAGCCGTAGAATCAATCAGCCCCGCGGGAATCATCTCCCGCAGGGCTGATTGGCTTGGCTGGCGCCGTTGGCTAGATGGTCTCGCCGGTGACCGTGCGCGGCGCGTAGACCAGCCCGGCGATCTTGACGACGCCCCAGGCGATGAGGAAATAGACCGCCACCGCCACCAAGTCGCCGACCTCGAAGACGCTGCCGCCGCTGGCCGGGACGCCGAACAGGCTTTGGAACGGCAGGACGAACGGCGCGCTCAGCGCCGCCACCAGCGCGCCGAAGCCGCTGGCCATGTTCGCGCCCAGCGCCATCAGGGCGAAGCGCAGCAGGATCAGGATCGACAGGGCGCTGGCGATGAAGTAGACGACCTGGCGCAGGCGCCGCAGGTTGCCCAGGCGCTGCTCGGCCTCGGTCGGCACGATGATCGTTGAATCCTCCACGGTGGTCACTGTCTGCCCGACCGGGGTGTTGATCCGCTCCTCGCGCACGACACGTTGCACATCTGACATCCGAAACCTCCTTGGGTGGTGAGCTGGTTTGTCACTGTTCTGATCGCTGGTAAAGCAGGCGGCGTGCCAGGAGTGGCACGCTTCCTGCGTTTTGGCATGGCGCAGAACCAAACGACCAACCGAAGGAGGCCCCCCATGCCGCGCATCATCCGCCGTACCAAGACTGTCACCCGCACCGTCACGCCCGACGGCGTCATCGAGGAGACGCCGGTGATCCATGA
>DASWWB010000329.1:0-2259 GCA_036406115.1 Herpetosiphonaceae bacterium | reverse complement strand
CCGAGCGTGGCGACGACTGTGGCGTCGCTGCCGGCGATCGTGACGGTCGGGGCGCTGGTGTAGCCCGCGCCGGGATCGGTGATGCGGATGCCGGTCACCTTGCCGTCGGCGACGATCGCCTCCGCTGCGGCGGGCGCGTGCGGCCACAGCTCGCCGGCGCTGCCGTTGTAGCGATAGTAATTCGAAACCTCGTCAAGCCGCTCGTTGGTCACGCCGTAGGGCGCGAGGGCGCTCATCAGGGCGGCTTTGTTCTGCCGGGCCTGGGCCTCGCTCGGCTCGGAGCCGGCGCCGGCGGGCGTCACATGGCTGAACGCCTCGCGGAACACCTCCTCGGGGACGCCGAGCGCCGCCGCGATCAGGGCGACCGGCCGGCCGCGGTCGCGGGGATCGGTCTCGTAGCCGCCGCTAATCGTCACGGCGAAGTCGGCGGCCGCCGGCTGGGCCGCGAGCGTCGCCTGGGGCGGCTGCCCGCCTCGGCCGGGTGGGGCGGGCGCTGGCGGTCGATTGGCGCCGCAGGCGCTCAGCGCCAGGAGCGCCGCCAAAATCCAGTGTTTGCGCATCGCTGTGTCCTTTCTGCTCCGGGCGGCGCTCAGGCCGCGCCGATCGGCTGGAGTGAGTCTATCATCCCGGTGTCGGCTGTCATTGCTGGCTGGCGCGTCGGGCGCGGCGGGCCAGGATCTGTTGGATTCGCTGGTGGCGCTCGCGGGTCAGCGGGTAGCGCCAGGCGACGAAGGCCGCCGCGCCGATCAGCAGCGCGGGGACGACGCCCATCAGCAGCCGGATGGCGGCGAGGGCGGCGGGCGGCTGGGTCGCTTGGAGGCTGTCGGCGGCCGGCGCCTGGTAGCCGGCCCAGCCCAGGGCCTGGAGCGCGAGGAAGATCGCGATCGCGCCGGTCAGCTTGCGCGTCAGGTTTTTGACGCCGTAATAGATGCCTTCGCGCCGCTGGCCGGTGCGGGCCGCCTCCCAATCGATCACATCGGGGAAGATCGCGTCGGGCAGGACGTGGGCGGCGGCGACAGCGACGCCGGCCAGCACCGCCAGCAGCAGCACCAGCCCGGTCCTGCCGGGCGGGACGGCGCCGAGCGTGAGCTGCACCGCCGCCCACAGCGCCATCGCCGCGACATAGGCCCGCGCTTTGCCCATCCGCTGCGCCAGCCACAGCCAGAGCGGCAAGGCCGCGACCGAGACAATCAGCATGACGCCTAGCACCGCCGAGGCCAGCGCCACCTCGATCCCGCCCAGCCGCGCCATGGCCCGCAGATCGCCGCCGGCCACGTGGTAGATCAGGAAATAGGGCAGCATCAGCGCCACCAGATCGAAAATGACCCAGTTGCACAGATACAGCAGCGTGGCCCAGCGGAACGGGATGTTGCGCCAGATGGCGCGCAGGCTGGCCCGGAGCGGCGGGGCGCTGGCGGCGTCGGCGGCGGGCGCCGGCCGCTCGCGGATCAGCAGGCCGATCAGCAGGAGCGGGACGGCGGCCAGCGCGCCGAAGATCGCCGCCATCAGGAGGTAGCCGCTGCGCTGGTCCGGGCCGGATTGGACCAGGATGGGCGCGGCGACCGCCGTGACAAGCGAGGCGCAGAGATTGAAGAACATGCGGTAGCCGGTGAGGCTGGTCCGCTCGTCGTAGTCGCCGGCCAGCTCCGGGGTCAGGCTGGCGTAGGGGACGGCGATCAGGCTTTGCAGCGTGTCGCAGAGCATGAACGCCAGGCCGGCGCTGAGCGTGAGCGCCAGCTGACTGTCCCAGGGCGGCGCCCACCACTGGAGCACGAAGCCCAGGCCGAACGGCACGGCGAAGAACAGCAGGAACGGCCGGCGCCGGCCCCAGCGCGTGCGCAGCCGGTCGCTGAACGTGCCGATCAGGGGATCGTTGAGGGCGTCCCACAGCATACCGACCAGCGCCACCAGCGAGGCCAGGCGCGCGTCGAGGCCGACCACGTCGGTCAGGAAGATGGCGTAGAAAATCTGGCGCAGCGTGTTGAAGCTGGCCAGGCCCCAGTCGCCGGCGCCGTAGAGCAGCTTGAGGCGGCGGGGCAGGGGCGCGGATGGCGCGTGGCTCATGGCGCCTCCCCGTCCGCCGGCCGGTCCTGGGGCGTGGTGAATTGCTCCACGATATCCAGCACCGCGTCGGTCAGGGTGCTGCGGTCGGGCAGCGCCTCCATCATGCCGTACATGGCGGCCGAGCCGCCCGCGCCCTGGCCGTCGCCCGCGCCCGCCGTGGCCCGCCGCGCCAGCCGCCCGACCACCGCCCGGGGC
>DASWWB010000328.1:0-2613 GCA_036406115.1 Herpetosiphonaceae bacterium | reverse complement strand
AACAAAATCTTGCTGACGTGGGCGACCAGCTCGGCGGGCGCGATCTGGCCGCCGGAAAGGAGCGGCTCGTAGGCGCCGGGCGCCAGCAGGGCCGCCACCGTCGCCAGCATCACCGGCGCCGGCACCGAGGCGTCAAGCTCGCCGCGGCGCTGGCCCTCGGCGACCAGCGCCGCGATCCGCTCCTGGGCTCCGGCCAGCAGCGCCTGTAGCTCGCCGCGCCGGTCGAGGACCTGGCTGGTCAGGCCGAGGCGGGCGTGCATCTCCAGCAGCGCCTGGTTGCGCCGCTCGCGGATGCGCTCGTAGACGTAGAGCAGCAGCTGCTCCAGTCGCTCCCGCACCGTGCCCGGCCCGCCCAGCGCCTGATCGACCCAGGCGGCGAAGGCGTTGATCTGCTGCGCCGCCAGCGCGACCAGCAGCTCCTCTTTGCTGGCGAAATGGAGGTAGACCGTCCCTTTGGCGACGCCGACGCGGGCGGCGATCTCATCGATCGAGGCGTCGTGATAGCCCTTGTCGGCGAACACTTCCTGGGCGGCGGCGAGAATCAGCGCCGCCCGCTCCTCGCGCTGCCGCTCCCGCAGCGAGCGCATGGGCGGCCCGGCCTGCCCCGGCGGCGGATTGTGGGTCATGGGCCCGCTCCCGGCCGCGCTGACCGGCGATTCGCGCCAGCGCACAGCCTATCCAAAATAATGACTTTCAAGTCATGATTATAACGAGGATTTCACACCCGTCAAACGGCAACCGCTAGTACTCGTAACGCCCGGAGGGGAGTACTACGCACTGCGTACGACAGGACCTCAGCGACATAGCGCCGGCGGCCGGCGATTCGCTATACTGAGGAAACCTCCCATCATCTCTGACAAACAATTGGATTCGCTTGAGGGCACCGCTATGAAGCCATCGCACCACGCATCAGCCCACCGTTTCTTCGTCGGACTCCTCCTGGCAGCCATGGTTTTCGCGTTCGGCGCCCGCACCGGCGCTCCCGAGCGGCTGGTCCGGGTCATCGTGCAAGGCTCGTCGGCGAGCCAGGCGGGCCAGATGGTCAGCCAGGGCGGCGGCACCGTGATGAACGAGCTTGAGATCATCGACGGCGTGAGCGCCAGCGTGCCGGCCTCGGCGATTCGCCGGCTGGAGCTGGCGGGGCTGCGGGTCACCCCCGACTACGGCGTGCTCTCGACCGGCGCCAGCGACCGCGAGGGCGGCAACACCCGCAACGAGGAGCTGTATCCCTCAGCGGCGAGCGGCACGATGGGCCTGGCGGACCGCGGCATCACCGGCGAGGGCGTGACGATCGCCTATGTCGACAGCGGCTTCCCCGAGCTGGCCTCGGCCGGGCAGTGGGACCGGCGCGTCGACCAGCGCACGCTGTACGCCGAGCAGAGCGACCGCTTCGTGGTCTACCGCGACCTGCTGCACGCCGGAGGCCAGATCATCAACAGCTCCGACCCCTACGGCCACGGCACGCACATCGTGATGACCAGCGCCGACAACCGCCGCTTCCGCCCCGCCCGCGGCCAGCACACGCCGGTCGGCATCGCCCCCGAGGCCAACATCGTGATGGTCCGGGCGCTCGACGCCGAGGGCAAGGGCAGCTACTCGACGGTGATCGAGGCGATCGACTGGATCGTCGCCAACAAAAACCGCTACGGCATCCGCGTCCTCAATCTCTCGATCGACTCCTACGTCCTGGCGCCCTACTGGGCCGATCCGCTGAACCAGGCGGTGATGAAAGCCTGGCAGGCGGACCTGACGGTGATCGCCGCCGCCGGCAATCGCGGCCCGCAGGCCATGACCGTCGGCGTGCCCGGCAACAATCCCTATGTCATCACCGTCGGCGCGATCAAGAGCGGCCGCTACACCGACTCGGGCTATGATCAGCTGGCGGGCTACTCCGGCGCCGGCCCGACCGAGAGCCGCTTCGTCAAGCCCGACGTGGTGACGCCGGCCTCGCAGACCATCGCCGTGATGGGCAAGGACTCGGCCCTGGCCGGCACGTCGGCGGCGCTGCTGGTCGATGATCAGACCAAGCCCCAGCTCAAGATCGGCAATCTCAAGAACCGCGACTACGCCTACTACAAGGTCAGCGGCACCTCGATGGCCGCCGCGCAGGTCAGCGGCATCGTGGCCCTGATGCTGCAAGACGAGCCCAACCTGACCAACAACCAGATCAAGCAGCGGCTGACCGCGACCGCCCTGCCGGCGGGCACCGGCACCGCCGCCGGCTACTCGATCTGGCAGCAGGGCGCCGGGCGGGTCCAGGCCGCGCTGGCGGTTGACTCGACCAGCACCGCCTCGGCCAATCAAGGCATGAACATCGCCGCCGATCTGAACTACGCCAGCGGCACCCACTACCTGGGCTCGACGGTCTACGACGAAGCGACCGGCACCTTCAAGGTTCAGGACGGCGCGGGCTCCTCCTGGTCGGGCGGCGGCTCCTCCTGGTCCGGCGGCGGCTCCTCCTGGTCCGGCGCGGGCAGCTCCTGGTCGGGCGGCTATCTGATCTGGAACGGCGGCGGGTCGTCGTGGTCCGGAGCCGGCTCGTCCTGGGCCGGCGCCGCGCCCGACGCGCCGGACGCGGGCGACCCGTGGTTCGGCATGCACGCGGTCTGGGGC
>DASWWB010000327.1:0-5985 GCA_036406115.1 Herpetosiphonaceae bacterium | reverse complement strand
GTAATCAGCGCGGGAGGGCTCGGCGGGGTTCTCGATTTGAATCTGCTGGCCGGGCAGGGCTACTTTGAACGGGGGCCGCTGGCTTTCCGCCAGGCGCGAGCTGCGGCCGCTCCGCTCGAAGCGATCGAAGGCGACAAAGCCCCATTTGGCGGCTGCGGTTTGCGGGCTGATGGCACCTTGCACCAAGACGGTGTCGCCGACAGCAGCGGCGGTGAGCTGCGGGACCGGCGGATGATTCTGGGCGAAGGCGAGATCGTTTTGCGTTTCCCGCAACGTGGGGAGGCCGATGCCGATCACGATGATGAGCATAATCATGCCGAAGCCCAGTGCGACGCAGCCTTTGGCGAACGCGCCGCTTCCGCGCCGGGGGCCGACGCCCGCCAGCATCCGCGCCCGCTGCCTGGCTCCCAGCACGCCCGCCCCCCAAATGAAGAGCACGATTATCCCCAAAAACACTATGAAACTCATCGATCCCTCGCTAGCTGATGTGCCGGAATCTACGGGTGAGGCTGGGGCGGGTTGCGCGGGGCGAAGGCGCGCCCGCCGGCTAGGGCGCTCCGGGCGCCGCGCCATTCCGGCGGCGGATGGCGATTCTGATTGTCACAATGACATAGAGCATCACAAGGATGGCGCCGCTGGCATACGCCGCGTTGCTGAAGCGATGGTAGCCCTCGACAATGCCGCGCTGGGCGGCCAGGTAGCCGGCGTAGTCGCCATGGAAAATGGTGTCGGCGTCGATGTAGAGCGCGCCCTCGCCCGACCGGACCACGCCAATGACAAGCGCGCTGTCGTTGGGCCGCAGGCCGCTGAGCCGGCTGTCCTCTGGATGCTGCGCGCCATTCTCGATCCGATAATCGGCGCCGGCGGGATTGGCGGGATCCTCGACCTGCGCCTGCTGCTCCGGGAGCGCGAGCTTGAAGGGCGGCTCGTGGGTCTCGCTGGCGCTGTTGGGACTGTCCGAGCGGCGATAGAAGGCCACGTAGCCCCATTTGGCGACGGGCTCCTGCGCGCCGACGGCGCCTTCCAGAAACACCAGCTTGCCCTTGTGCGCGGCGTTCAGGTGCCGGATCGGGGCGTGGCGGAGGGCTAGGTCAAGCTCATCGCGGTTGGTCGCCATCAGCGGGAGGGCGCAGACCCCCGCCAGGCCGGCGATCGCGGCCAGCCCCACGAAGACGCAGCCGTTGTGCGCAAAGACAGCCGTGGCCGGATCCGCCCGCAGCGATTCAAGCCTGAGTCGCCGCAAGCGCTTCCTGGTCACGAGATAGATGATGCCGCCCCACGCCAGCAAAACCGCCATTATCTGCGCTATGGCCAGCGCCATTCCCAATACTGTGCTCATCGGCTCCCCGCTAGCTGATTGATCGGGATCCGGCCCACGCTGCCGCGCCGGTTAGCTGTTTCTTCGGTCGCCCCGCATATCCCGGACCGCGCCGGAGGCGACGCCGTAGAGCAGCAGGGCGGCGGTCAGCGCTGCGGTGACGCCGCCGACAAGAACGCCCACGATGAACGGCCCCTTGACGGGATTGTCATACCCCGAGGCCAAATAGGCGCGCCGGGTCCCGCCAAAGATCAGATCGGCGTCCACGTAGGGGCCGGCGCTGTCCTGGCGCACGATGCCGACCACCATCACCTGGTCGCTGAGCGCCAGGCCGTAGGTGCTGATTCGGCCTTGGCTCCCTCGGGGCCAGGGCGGGGCTTCGAGCGTATAGTCGGCCGCTTCGGGGTCGGCGTGATCTTCGATGCGGATGGATTGGCCGGGGACGCTGACGGTCAGGGGCGGAGTGCGCTCATGGTCAAGCGTGATTGTTTTCGATCCCAAGCGATATTTGCGGTAGGCGACTAAACCAGTCGCATTGTCCTTGACGCCGTCGCTGATACGTCCTTCCAACACGATGTTCTGTCCGACCATCTCTGGGGTGACGCTGGTGGCGGGTGTGTTGTTGACGGAGGCCGTTTTGAGGTAGTTGATGATCAATGGCGGCCCGCCGCAAACCAGCAGCAGAACAAGCATCACGATGCCCGTCATCAAGGCCGCGCGGCCGTTCAAGTTGATCAGTTTGAGCTTCGCCGGGTCGGTTGTCTCGGCCCGCAGCTGCTCGGCCTCGCGCCGCGCCTTCAGGCCCTGCGCCACGATGTACGCCGCCCCCAGCGCCAGGATGATCGCCGCGATCGATACTACCATCAGGCCCTCCTAGGTGTGTTTGCCCGAGTCTACGGATCCTGCTGAGCCTGGTTGCTTGGCTGGCGGGGGCGCCAGTCGGCGGGCAGCAGCGCCACGATCAGCAGCGCCAAGCCGCAGCCGGCGAACGCCGCGACCGCCAGCCGGCCATGGCGGGCCATGAAATCGGCGCGCTCCGCCAGATAGGCGGCGTAGTCGCCGGCGCGGATCTCGTCGGCGTCCAGGTAGAGGCCGCGCGCCCACTGCCGCACCGTGCCGGTCGCCAGCACCCGGTCGCCGGGCCCTAGGCCGTAGACGCGCTCGCGGCCCGGCAGCAGCGGCGCCCCGGCGATGTCGTAGCCGGAGCCGGCGTCGGCGGGATGTTCGATCTGGACGGGCTGGCCGGAGGTGACGAGGGTCAGCGGCGGCGCGTGGCGCTCCGCCAGCCGCCAAGTGACGCCCTTGACGGCGGGGCGCTGCTCGGCGGCGAAGCGCTCGAACGCCACCGCGCCCCAGGCGGCGATGGGATTTTGCGGGCTGACGGCGCCTTCGATGAGCGCTGCTTTGCCGATCAGATCGGGGGTGAGCTGGCGGATTGGCGGAGTGGCCCTGGCGGTGTCAAGCGCCCGCTCGGCGTCGAGCGTCGCGGGAACGCCCAGCGCCAGCGCGGCGCCGATCAGCACCAGGCCCAGGATGAAGGAGAGGCAGCCGCCTGCGGAGCGGGGGCCGCCAGCCGCCCAAGCCGGCGGACGGTGGCGCTGCCGGTAGGTGATGATGACGCTGAGGGTGATGACGGCGAGCATGGTGGCGATGGGGATCCGTGGCTGGCTCATAGATTCCTCGCAAGCTGACCTGCTGGAGTCTACGGGCCGCTCGGGGCGGCGTTGCCGCCGAAACGCCGGCGGCCCGGGCATCGCGCCCGGGCCGCCGGCCGGTCAGCTGACAGCCGCGGTCAGCGCCAGGTGTCCGTGCGCGAGGCCGAGCCGCTGCCCGGCGTGGTGAAGACGCGGTTGGCGCCGCTCTCCCAGATCACGGTGCCGGCGCCGTCCTTTTTGATGTATTTGTACTCGATGCTCGTGTTGGCCGGCAGCGAGATGGTCTTGCTCCAGCTGGGGTAGCCTGCCGACGAGAGCGGCACCGCCGCGCCGGTGTTCCAGCCGCCGAGGGCCGCGACATTGCCGACCACGTAGACATTCTGGCCCAGCGCGGTGGTGGCGTTGACGGTGAAGGCGACGGCGACGCTCCCGCCGGGCAGGCTGGTCGGCGTGGCGGTCGGGATCGGCGTCGGCGTGGCGGTCGGGCTCGTCAGCGTGCCCCAGGTGTCGTTGCGGGCGGCCGATCCGCTGGCGGGCGTCGTGAAGGCGCGGTTGGCGTTGCCCTCCCAAACCACGTTGCCCGCGCCGTCCTTTTTGATGTATTTGTACTCGACGGCCGTCGAAGCCGGCAGCGAGACAATCTTGCTCCAGACGGCGCCGGACTGGGCGAGCGGGATGGCGGCGCCGGGGCTCCACGAGCCGAGCGCCGGGATGCTGCCGACGACATAGACGCTCTGGCCGCTCGCGACGCTGGCGCTGACATTGAAGGCGACGCTGACGCCGCCTGGCTGGCTGGTCGGCGTGGCGGTCGGGGTCGCCGGGGTCGGCGTCTGGCCGCCGCTGGGCCGGGCGCCGGCGTGGATGGCCAGCGCGCCCATCGCGCCGACGCTGGCGGTGAACTGGCCGGCGCTGTTGACGGTGACCGTGGCGCCGGTGCAGGCGCCGTTGGCCAGCTCGCCCGAGAGGACGTCGCAGTAGGCGCCGGCGGGCAGGCCGGTCTGGAAGGTCCGGCTCAGGGCGCCGCCCTCGCGGTTGATCACGACGAAGCCTTTGTCGCCGCGGCCGAAAGCGATCTGGTTGTTGCCGTTGCTCCACCAGTTGCTGGTGAAGAAATTGGCGGCGGTGGCGTTGCGGAAGCCGACCATGTTGCCGATCTCGCGCCAGCGGTGCTCGCATTTCCACTCGCCGAAGCAGTTGACCGCGCCGTTGTTGTGGACCCGCGACGAGGGCGGCCCCTGGTCGCCGTTCGAGAATTCGTAGCTCGACATCACTTGCGGGTAGCCGTAGGGCCAGGCCAGCTCGAAGACATTGCCCAAGGTGTAGAGCGCGCCGTCCTTGTAGGTCAGCACGTGGCCGCCGCCGCCGTGGCCGCGCTGGTTGTCGTGGTTGTCGGTGAAGACCACGGCGTTGTCGCTGGCCATGAAGCCCCACGACGTGCCGAACTGGCTCAGATTGGCCAGCTGGCCGCTGAAGAACGCGCTGCCGAGCTGGAGGCTGTATTTGAACTCCGTCACATCGCCGTTCTGGAAGTATTCGCTGGCCTTAATTGGCTCGCCGCCCTGGTCGATCACCTCCTGGTAGATGTAGGGCGCGCCGTTCAGCAGCCCTTTGAGCGCCAAAAGCTCGTTGGTGTCCATGTGCTTGGCGGCGTCGATCCGGAAGCCGGCCACGCCCATGCCGATCAGGTCGTTCATGTAGGCCGCCAGCTTGCCGCGCACGTAGGACGAGCCGGTGTTCAGGTCGGCCAGATTGACCAGCTCGCAGTTCTGGACCTCCCAGCGGTCCTGGTAGTTGGCGATGTCGTCGTTGCCGTTGCGCCCGCAGTGGTGGAAGTCCTGGTTCTGATAGATTCCGGGGTAGACATAGGGGCTGAAGGAGGAGCCCGCCACGCCTGTGCCGCTGCCGACGCCGGTCATGTGGTTGATCACCGCGTCCACGTAGATGTCGACGCCGACGGCTTTGCAGCGCGAGACCATGCTGGCGAACTGGGCGCGAGTGCCGCTCCGGCTCTCGATTTTGTAGGAGACCGGCTGGTAGCGCGTCCACCACTGCGCGCCCTGGACGTGTTCCTGCGGCGGCGAGACCTGGACCGCCGCAAAGCCCTTCGGCCCGAGGTAGCTTTCGCATTCCTGGGCGATGTCGTCCCATTTCCATTCAAAGAGATGCACGAAGGCCGTGCGCGGGGCGCTTTGCGCCTGCGCGGCCGGCGTCGGCGCCAGCTTGGCCATGAACAGTCCGGACATCAGCGCGAGCAGTACCAGCAGCGATACGTAAGGCTTCTTCATCGAAATCCTCCTGATTGTCGGGCGCATACTTTGTTGGATGGATAAACTATCGAGATTTTACAGAATATTAACTTCCGCCGATCTTCCAAAAATCTTCCGCGCGGCTATAATCAAGGGGGAAGCCACCGTTCGCAGCGAAGGAGCTGTCGCGCATGACCGACCAGGCCGCCGCCGGCCAGCCTGACGCATGGCAGATCAGCCTGCTGGGCGCGTTCCGCGTCCGGTGCGGCGGCGCGCTCCTTCCGGCGGCGGCCTGGAAGCGGCGGGCGGCCAAGACGCTGTTCAAGCTGCTGGCGCTGCGCCCGGACCACAGCCTGCACGCCGAGGAGGCGATCGAGCTGCTGTGGCCCGAGGCTGGCGCCGACGCCGGCCGCAACAACCTCGACCGGACCGTCTACTATCTCCGCCAAACGCTGAGCGCCTATCTTGCCCCCGGCGGCGGCCAGGCGATCCTGCTGCACGAGGGGATTATCCGGCTCGCCCCGCCCGCCCCGCCCGTGGTCGACGCGCTGCTGTTCGAGGAATATCTGCGCCGCGCCGCCGCCGCCGCCCAGCCGATCCCCTGGCTGGAGCGGGCGCTGGCGCTGTACGAGGGGCCGCTGCTGGCGGAGGATCGCAACGAGGAGTGGGTGTTCGAGCCGCGCGAGCGGCTGGCCCGGGCGCGGGCGCTCGCGCTGCACCGGCTGGCCGCAGCCTATCAGGCCGCCGGCGACGCCCAGCGCCAAAT
>DASWWB010000326.1:0-3264 GCA_036406115.1 Herpetosiphonaceae bacterium | reverse complement strand
CGGGCCGGCGGCCGGGCGCGCTGGCTGGGGCGCGCTGCCGGCGAGCAGCTCGCGCCGCATCGCCGCCGCGCTGGCCGGCCGCTGCTTGGGATCAAGCGCCAGCGCCCGCATCAGCCCATCATTTAAACCGGCGGGAAGCTGGGGATTGAGCCGGCCGGGCGGGATGAGCGGGTCGGGGTCGCCCTGCACGATGGCCCCGGCGCGGGCGAGCGCGGCGGCGGGCTGCTGGTTGGTGGCGAGGTAGTAGAGCGTGGCGGCGAGCGAAAAGAGATCGCTGCGCTCGGTGGTGCCGGCGCCCTGGATCTGCTCCAGCGGCGCGTACTGCGGCGTGTAGCCCAGGAGGCTGTGGTCGGTGGCGGCGCTGGTTTGCAGCGGCGTGGAGCCCTTGGCCAGCCCGAAATCCAGCAAAATGATCTCGCCGCGCTGGGTCAGTTTGAGGTTGGGCGGCTTGATGTCGCGGTGGATGATCGGCGTGGGCTGGGTGTGGAGATAGTCGAGCGCCGCCAGCAGCTGATCGGCCCAGCCGAGGATCTGCGCGGGCGGGAAGGCGCCGCCGCGCTCGCGGAGCAGCTCGCCGAGGTCGCGGCCCTCGATGAACTCCATCACCAGGAATTGGCCGCGCTCCTCGGTGAAATGATCGATGACCCGCGGCAGGGCCGGGTGGCGCAGCGAGGCCAGGAGCTGGGCTTCGCGCTCGAAGGCCCTGCTCAGCTGATCGCCGGCCACGGTCAGCTGCTTCAGCGCGACCCGGCTTTTGAGCTGCTGGTGGATGGCCTCGTAGACCGCGCCCATGCCGCCCTGGCCGATCGGCCCGACGATCCGGTAGCGGCTTTGCAGAATCATGCCGGCTGCGAGCATTGGCGATTCCTCTCGGCGCGAAGCGGGTGCTGGGCACGTTATACCACATCTTGGGGCTGCCGGCTGCCGGCCGCTAGCCCTTGAGCCCGATTGACAGCCCCCGCCGGCCGGGCTATACTCGGCCCAACGACAACGATGCGGACAAGTACCCTGGTCCCAGCGCGCTCAGAGAGCCGTCCCCTGGCTGAGAGGATGGCCGCGCACACCCGGCGAATGGCCCGCTGAGTCGCCCGCCCAACCGCCCAGCGCGCAGTAGGCCGGGCCGCCTCGCCCCCGTTAGCGGGCCAATGAGCGCGCCAATTCGGCGAATTCGGGTGGTACCGCGAGAACCGTCTCTCGTCCCGTTTGGGATGACAGGCGGGCTTGTATTTTAAGGAGCTAACGATGGCCGACCGACCGCGCGTGCTTTCCGGCATCCAGCCCTCGGGCAATCTGCACCTGGGCAACTACCTGGGCTCGATTTTCAACTGGGTGCGCGACCAGGAGCGCTTCGACAACTTTTTCTGCATCGTCGATCTCCACGCGATCACGGTGCAGCAGGATCCCGCCGAGCTGCGCAAGAATGTGCGCGACCTCGCCGCCCTCTATCTGGCCTGCGGGATCAGCCTCGACCATGCCACGGTGTTCGTCCAGTCCCACGTCAGCGCCCACGCCGAGCTGGGCTGGGTCCTGATGTGCCAGACGCCGCTCGGCTGGCTCAATCGCATGACCCAGTTCAAGGACAAATCGCAGAAGCAGGAGACGGTCCAGGCCGGCCTGCTGAGCTACCCCGTGCTGATGGCCGCCGATATCCTGCTCTACGACACCAAGGCGGTGCCGGTCGGCGACGATCAGCGCCAGCATATCGAGCTGACCCGCGATGTCGCCCTGCGCTTCAATCATCTGTACGGCGAGACGTTCGTGGTGCCCGAGGCGCTGATCCGCGAGTCCGGCGCCCGGATCATGGGCCTTGACGATCCGACGGTCAAGATGAGCAAAAGCAACACCAACGCCGGCCACGCCATCCCGCTGCTCGGCGATCCCAAGGCCATCCGCAAGGCGATTATGCGCGCCACCACCGACTCGGGCACCGAGATCAAGTTCGACCAGACCCGGCCCGGCGTCCACAATCTGCTCGGGATTTACGAGGTGTTGTCCGGCAAGAGCCGCCCCGAGATCGAGGCGCATTTCGAGGGCCAGGGCTACGGCAAGCTCAAGGGCGAGGTGGCCGACCTGGTGCTGGGGACGCTGGAGCCGATCCAGGCCCGCTACCGCGAGCTGACCGCCGATCCCGCCGAGCTTGACGCGATCCTGGCCCGCGGCGCCACGCGCGCCCGCGAGGTCGCCGACGCGACGCTGGACCGGGCCTACCGCCAGCTCGGCCTGCGCTAGGAGGATCGATGGGCCTCTGGCTGCGAGACGATTGGCGCGCAGAGTCGCGCAACGGCGCCGCCGCGCTGCTGCTCCACGGCTTCACCGGCGATCCCAAGGAGATGCTGCCGCTGGCCGAGGGGCTGGCGGCGGCCGGCTACGGCGTGCGCGTCCCCGTGCTGCCGGGCCACGGCGGCGCGCCCCACGAGCTGATGGGCCTGGGCTGGCGCGATTGGCTTGACGGGGCCGCCGCCGCGCTGGCCGAGCTGCGCCGCGACCATGATCGAATCTTCCTGGGTGGTTTTTCGATGGGCGGCGCGCTGTCGGTGCTGCTGGCCCGGGACGGCGGCCAGCAGCTCGCCGGCCTGCTGCTGCTGGCGACGCCCACGACCCTCGGCGACGATTGGCGGCTCGGCTTGCTGCCGCTGCTCAAGCACGTCATGCCCTGGTTCAAGCCGCTGGAGAAGGCTGATTTCTCGGCGCCCGAGGTCCGGCGGCAGGTCGCCGAGTTCGACCCCGGCCTCGATCTCGACGATCCCGGCGTCCATGCCGCGCTGCGCTCCCAGGTCCGGCTGCCGGTCGGCGCCCTGGAGCAGCTGACGCTGCTGCTGGCGGCGATGCGGCCGGCGCTGCCCCTGGTCTCGGCGCCGGCGCTCATCCAGCAGGGCGCGCTCGACGACACCGCCCGCCCCTTTTGCGCGGTGGAGATCGCCCGGCGGCTCGGCGGGCCGGCCGAGCTGCGCTGGTGGGAGCGGTCAGGCCACATGCTGCTGCAAGGCCCTGAGTCGGCGGCGATCGTGGCGCAGGCGGTGGCGTTCTGCGAGGAGCGCGCCGCCGCCCCCGGCGCCTGAAGCCCCGCCGCCGGCGGCGAGATGATCTGACGAGCGGCGCCCGGACTCCGTTGCGAGCCCGGGTGTCGCTTCTTGCTATCTTGCGGTATGCTGATATGGCTGTATTGTGATAGGTGACAGGTATGGCCGTATTGTGATAGGTGACAGGTTTAGCCGGGGCGAGGTCTGGCGGTCTTCCCCGGAGAAGGAGGCCCAGCCGTGGATG
>DASWWB010000325.1:0-9474 GCA_036406115.1 Herpetosiphonaceae bacterium | reverse complement strand
AGGAGAGGATCTGGCGCTGGCCCACGCTCAGGCTGACGCCGTTCTCGCCGACTTCGGTCTCGTAGCCCTCGGGCAGGTTGCTGATGAACTGATGGGCTCCGACAGCGCTGGCCGCCGCCTCCACCTCCTCCTGCGAGGCGTCGAGCCGGCCGTAGCGGATGTTGTCGGCGATCGTGCCGCCGAACAGAAACGTGTCTTGCAGCACGATGCCCATCTGCTGGCGCAGGCTGGCCTGGGTGACATGCTGGATGTCGTGGCCGTCGATCGTGATCGCGCCGCCGGTCAGATCGAAAAAGCGGCCCAGCAGGCGGATGATCGTGCTTTTGCCGGCGCCGGTCTCGCCGACCAGGGCGACGGTCTCGCCCGGCTCGGCGCGCAGCGTGATCCCGCGCAGCACCAGCTCGCCGTCGCCGTAGCCGAACTGGACATCCTTGAACTCCACCCGGCCGGTGATCGGCGGCAGCGGCTTGGCGTCGGGAGCGTCCACCAGGTCCGGCGCGGTGTCAAGCAGGGCGAAGATGCGCTCGCAGGCCGCCATCGTGGCCTGGAAGGCGTTGTAGCGCTGGGCCAGCTCCAGGATCGGCTCGAAGAAGCGGCTGACGTAGAGCAGGAACGCCACCAGCGTGCCGGCGGTCAGCGCGTCGCCGAGCACCAGCAAGCCGCCGACGCCGACCACCAGCGCCGTCGCCAGCGAGCCCATGAAATCGACAGCCGGGAAGAAGATCGCCGCCAGCCGGGCGGCGCCGGTGTTGGCGTTGTAGTAGGAGCGGTTCAGGTCGTCGAAGTGGGCGAAGTTCTCGCGCTCGCGGCTGAAGCTCTTGGTGACGCGGATGCCGGAGATCGACTCGTTGAGGTAGCCGTTGATCAGCGCCAGCCGCTCGCGGGTCGACCGGTAGGCCTGGCGCACCCGCACCCGCCAGTAGTTGGTCAGCAGGATCATCGGCGGCAGCACCGCGAAGGCCACCAGCGCCAGCTTCCAATCCAGCACGAACATCGCGACCGTGATGCCGATCAGGGTGAAGACCGCCCGCGCCAGGCCGGTGATCGCCCAGGTGACAAACTCCTGGAGCGACTCGACGTCGGAGATCAGGCGGCTCATCAGGCGGCCGACGCTGTACTGGTTGTAGAAATTGAGCGAGAGGCGGTGGAGGTGGGTGAACAGCGCCGAGCGCATGTCCGCCACCACCTTGGTGCCGACGTAGGCCATGATCCTGATCCGCAGCCGGTTGGTCAGCCACTCGCCGACCGCCGCGACCACGAAGACGATCGTCCAGAAGCGCAGGGTTTCGGCCAGGCCGGCGCGGATGCCGTCGTCGACCGCGCGGCCGACGATCCAGGGCCCGGCGACGCTCAGCAGCGAGCTGACGATCATCAGGGCGACCGCCCACCAGAGCTGGCGCTGGTAGGGCAGCATGTAGCGGCCGAGCCGCCGCAGCAGCCGCGGGTCGTAGGCTTTGCCGAGCGTGTTCTCGTCGTCCTTGGGCAGCAGGTCCTTGATCTTCTGCTCAAGCTGATCCTGGTGTTTCTGTTCTTGGTCTTTGGTCCGCAGGCGGGGCTGCGTTTCGGCCGGCGTCGGCTTGGTGCCGTTGGTTGTCATCGGGTTCGCTCCTTTGCTCAGGCGCCGGCGCTGGCCATGAATTCTTCCTGGTCCTTCAGCTGCAGCTCGTAGATCTCGCGGTAGAGGCCGCCCTCGCGCAGCAGGGCGCCGTGGGTGCCGCGCTGGACGATCCGGCCCTGGTCAAGGACCAGGATCTGATCGGCGTTCTTGAGCGTGAGCAGCCGCTGGGCGATCACAAAGGTCGTGCGGCCCTCCATCAGCCGCTCGAGGGCCTGCTGGATGAGATGCTCGGTCTCGGTGTCGACGCTGGAGGTCGAGTCGTCGAGCACGAGGATGCGCGGGTCCATCAGCAGGGCGCGGGCGATGGCGATGCGCTGCTTCTGGCCGCCGGAGAGCGTGACGCCGCGCTCGCCGACCTTGGTGTCGTAGCCGTCGGGGAAGGATTCGATGAACTCGTGGGCGCGGGCGGCCTCCGCAGCCTCGATGATCTCGGCGCGGCTGGCGCCCTTGCGGCCGTAGGCGATGTTATCGGCGATGCTGGTGCTAAAGAGGAACGAGTCCTGGAGGACGATGCCGATCTGCGAGCGCAGGCTGGCGATGGCGATCTCGCGCAGGTCGAGGCCGTCGATCCGCACCGCGCCGCCGCTCGGATCATAGAAGCGCGGGATGAGGCTGGTGATCGTGCTCTTGCCGGAGCCGGTCGGCCCCATCAGGGCCACGACCTGGCCGGGCTGGGCGGCGAAGGAGATGTCGCGCAGAATGGAGCGGCCCTCGCGGTACTCGAAGGAGACATTGTCGAACTCGACCAGGCCGCGGACGTGCTCCAGCTTGCGGGCGCCGGGCTTGTCGGCCAGCTCGTCGGCGGTGTCCATGATCTCGAAGACCCGGGCCGAGGAGGCGCTGGCGGTGGCCGCCAGGTTGACCAGGAAGCCCAGCCGCTGCACGGGATGGTTCAGCACCAGCACGTAGGAGATCATCGCGAACAGCGAGCCGACGGTGATCTCGCCCCGCAGCGCCAGCGGGCCGCCGAACCAGAGCAGCAGGAAGACGCTGCTGGCGACGAGGAAGGTGAACAGCGGCCAGTTGTTGGCCCAGACCTTGATCACCTTGTGGCGGCGCTCGAACCACTCGCCGTTCTCGCGGTCGAACTTGGCCAGCTCGTGGGGCTCGCGGGCGAAGGCCTTGACGACCCGGATGCCGGTCAGGCTCTCCTGCATGATCGTCGAGAGCACGCCCATCTGCTCCTGGATGGCCTTGAACATCGGGTGGACGACTTTGCCGAAGCGGACCGTGGCGTAGAGCAGGACCGGCATCGGCGCCAGGGCCAGCAGCGCCAGCCAGAAACTCTCGCCGATCATCGCCACCACCGTGCCAAGGAGCAGCAGCACGGTTGCGACCAGGTCGATCAGGCCGATGCCGACGAAGCGCTCGGTCTCGGTGATGTCGCTGGTGGCGCGGCTCATCAGGTCGCCGGTTTGGGAGCGGTCGTGGAAGGAGAAGGGCAGGCGCTGGACTTTATCGTAGTAGGCGTTGCGCAGATCATAGGCGACGCGATAGCTGAGCCACTCGCCGTAGTAGCGCTGGAGGAAGGCGAAAAGCCCGCGCACCACGGCCACGCCCAGGATGATCGCGGCGCTCCAGAACAGGGCCTTGCCGGCCTTGTCGCGCAGGCCGTTGTCAATCGCGGATTTCAAAAGCTGGGGGATGATGATGCTGAGCAGCATCGTGACGACTGTCGCCCCGTAGGCCAGGGCGGCCTGACGCGGGTAGGGTTTCAGATAGGCCATCAACCGACGGTAGCGGCTTAATCGGTCCATAAGCTGTCTGCTCCTTTCTGCGGCGAAAGAGCAGTGTACCAAGCATCACAAACCGATCCATCAGACCATTGGACGACTGGCGGCGGAGAATGAGCGGGGAGCGGATTCATCCGCCGCGCCGCCCGGCGAACGGCGGGCCAGGCGTCGCGCAATGCGTCCCGACGCCTGGCCTGACAGCCGCCAGCTATCAGATCATCGCCGGCGCTGCGTCCAGATAATCAGCCAGCCGCTCCGCCGGCAGCTGCCAGATGACCTGGGCCATGTAGGGCTTGAAGCCCAGCTCATTGTTGATCCGCAGCATCGGCGCGTTGGAGTCGGCGTTGTCGGTGCGCACCACGCTGACCGAGGGCAGCTCGCGCAGCACCCGCTCCAGCATCGCCGCCTTGAGCCAACGGCCGAGCCCGTGGCCGCGGAACTCCGGGAAGACGCCGGTCGCCAGCTGGCGGGCGAGATGGGCGCGGTTGGGGTGCCAGAGGATTTCGGTGAAGCCCGCCAGCTTGCCCGTCGCCCGCTCGCGCACGTAGAGCGTCCGGCGCTCGGTGCCGTTGGCGAACACGCCCTTTTCCATCATCCGGATCTGCTCGGGCGTCATGTGGACATCCTCGATCTCTAGCTGATCGAAGGGCTGCTCGTTCATCACGTCGTGCAGGTCGGCGATCGCCGCCAGCTCCTCCTCGGGGTAGGGCCCGTCCCAGGCGCCAAGCTCGAAGCCGGCGGCGGCCTGCTCGCCCCCGCGCAGCCAGCGGTCCAACAGCTCGCGGTCCAGCCCGGCCAGCTCAAGCTGGTTGGTGTGGGTCTCGACGCCGCGGGTGGCGCCCAGCCGCTCCAGCCAGGCGGCGCCGACGGGCACCCGGTCGTTGGTCTGGACCATGACGAGGCGGCGGTCGGAGGCGGCCAGCGCGGGATACAGCGCCGCCAGCAGCCGGCGCGCCAGACCCCGGCCGCGCCAGGCGGGCAGCACGCCCAGCGCCACGTCGGCCATGTGCTGGTTGCTCTCAAGCATCACCAGCTGCAAGACAGCGCTGGCGACAATCTCCCCGCCGTCCCAGACCGCCCAGGCCCGCGCGCTGACGAAGGGCGGGATGTTGCGCCAGGCGGTGATCATGTCGGCGGGCGGGATGGGCGGCTCGCCGGGCATGCGCTCGGCGCGCAACCCGGCCTCGAAGCGCTCCAGGGCCTCGTACTCCTGATCGCTGGCGGATCCAAACTCAAACGTGGTGATGGGCAGCGTCGAATCCATGGTCAGGCGACTCCATTTCTATGCGATGCGAAGATTATCCCGGGCCGGCGGCTGCGGGGCTTGTATGACACGAGCGGGCTCTGCCAATTGTTGCGCTAGCGCATCCGATCGGCCAGGGCCGCTTTGACGGCGGGGCTGGCGCGGAACACGCCGTAGATCGAGATCGAGGCGATGGTGGCGCGGGCCAGCTCCGCCGTCACGTCGTCGCCGATCACCAGCATGCCGACGGCGGTCACGTCGAGAATTTCGCCGGCGGCCTGGCGCCGCTCCAGGTTGGCGCGGCCGAGGTGGGTGACGCCCAGCACGCCGGATTTGCGGGTCACGGTTTGCTTGATCGTCTCGGCGTGGCCGCCGATCTGGGTGCGGATCGCCGCGCGCAGGAAGTCCGTCCTGCTCGAATAAAAGCCTTGGTCGACCAGCAGATCAATCTGCCCCAAATCCACGACGCTGATGTTGAACGACAGTTTCTCGATGTCAGCCATTGATCTATCCTCCAGAAATAATACCTGTGTATTACATTGAGAATATAATCGACATCCATGCGTATGTCAAGGGGAATACCGGGGGAATATAAAACCTGACAACGCCGCCCCTGACAGCCGATAGCCGATCGCCAATCGCCCGCTGCCCCGTCGCTCACCCGAGCCCCGGCCGCCGGGATGGGCTACAATCGGCGCGACTCTACGACGCACCCCAGGAGGCAGACTCATGACAGGACACACGGTGCAGGGGAAAGTGATCCGGGCCTTCGATCTGGCGCCGCTGGCCAACCAGCAAGTGCGGCTGATCGCGCAGGCGGCCTACATCCGCGACGTGCCGGGCTGCGCGCTGCTGCCCGCCGGCCAGCTGGACTGGACGGGCACGCTGACCGACTTCAAGGGCTCGCGCTGGGACTGCTGGGAGCAGCGGCTCAAGGCCAAGCTGCCGCAGATGACCTGGGCCGACTTCCGCGACAGCGCGCTGATCTACAATCCGCACCTGGCGGACGACGGGCGGCTGTTCAGCGACGAAAAAACCTACCTGGTGCCCGAGGTCTCGCCGCCGCAGGAGGTGGCATGGACACGCAAGCTGACCGGCTTCACCGGCTCGCGCTGGGACTGTTGGGAGAAAGAGATCAAGGCCAAGGTGCCGCAGATCAGCTGGGAGAGCTTCCGCGACAACGCGCTGGTCCACAATCCGCAGCTGGCGGCGGACGGGCGGCTGTTCCAGCCGGGCAAGACCTATCTGGTGCCGGAGGTCGTGGGCACGGCGCGGGCGGCGATCAGCGCTGTCACCGACGCCAACGGCAACTATCGCTTCGCAGGCGTGCAGCCGGGGGCGGTGGGGATCATCGAGGTGGCGGCGCCGGGCTACACGCCGCTGCGCCAGCCGGTCGTGGTCAACGGCGACATTGTCCAGCCGCTGGTGGTGAAGGGCGGCGGCAGCGGCGTGCGCAGCGCCCTGCCGAGCTACGGCGCGCTCCATGCGCGGGTCCGCCAGATCATCGACCAGGCGCTCGGCATGCTGGGCGATGAGAAAAGCGTCTTCGATTCGCTGCCGGCCCATCTGCAAAAGATGTGCTACGGCGCCAGCCCGGAGAACATGGCCAATCCCAACGGCCAGCACTACAAAGACATTGTCTGCGCCGACCTCGTGAGCATCGCCTTCGCGGCGGCCGGCGTGAGCCTGAGCTGGCCGGGGCCGGGCGGCTCGAATCCGCACATGGCCAACTACTACGCCCCCGGCGCCGGCGGCGTGAAGGAGATCACCGACGCCAACGACTGGCAGCCGGGCGACGTGCTGGTCTTCGGCAACAACGGCGCCCCGCGCGCCGGCCATGTCGTGATCTTCGTCGGCCCGTTCCAGGGCACCGACCGCTCAGGCAAAACCTACGCCCTGAGCGCCAACTACGAGTGCGTCGAGGCCAGCATGAACTTCGACCTGGCGCCCGGCCGGCCCTGGGGCCTCGGCAATATCGCCTGCACCCGCCGCGAGTGCCTCCAGGGCAAGCGCGGCTACCAGTGGGTCCGCCGCGTCAGGCTGAATGAAGTGGCGGGATTGCTGGGGAATTGACGTTTAGGGGTCAGGGATCAGGGGTCAGACCGTCCTTGAGACGGCAGATGTTTCCAGTCAATGCCCGCCATCCAGGCGTTCGGCCTGATCCCTGGCCCCTGATCCCTCGCCCCAAATTTTGGAGCCGCAATGAAAACAATCCTGTTCGTCTGCTACGGCAATATCTGCCGCTCGCCGCTGCTGGAGGCGCTGGCGGCGGCGCGGGCGCTGGCCGAGGCGCTGCCGCTGGAGGTCAGGTCGGCGGGGCTGGTCGCCTGGACCGGCGCGCCGGCGACCGATTCGATGCGGCTGGCCGGCGGCGAGCTGGGCCTGGACCTGGGCGCGCACCGGGCGCGCCGCTTCTCCGCCTACCATCTGGACCAGGCCGATCTGGTGGTCGCCGCCACCAGGCTCCAGCGCGACGAGATCGCCGGCACCTGGCCCGAGTACGCCGGGCGCGTCACCTGGCTGGGCGAGCTGGCCGGCGGCGGCGAGGACATCGACGATCCCTTCCTGCAAGACGCCGCGACCTACCGCCGCAGCGCCGAGTTCATGCGCGGGCTGCTCGACGAGGCCTGGCCGGAGATCCTGCGCCGGCTGGGGCTCGGGCCGGCAGCCTGAAGCGCGCCAAAACCGCCGGCGGCCGGGCACATCGCCCGGCCGCCGCGGATCTCCATTCAATAGGCGCTGATCGGAATTATTTGCCGAAGGCTGACTGCCAGGTTTGCGGCCCGACAATCCCGTCCTGGGTCAGGCCGTAGCGGGCCTGGTGCTGCGTAACAGCAGATTTCGTACCGGAGCCGAAAGCGCCGTCGGCGGTGACGCCCAGCAGGGTCTGGATGGCGCGCACGGCGTTGTTGTTGTCGCCCTCGCGGACCGTCACGACCAGCTTGGCGAAGGTGTTGGGGCCGATCACGCCGTCGGCCGTCAGGCCGTTGGCGCTCTGGAAGCTGACGACCGCGGAGCGGGTGGCCGGGCCGAAGTCGCCGTCGGCGGTAATGCTGGAGCCGCGCTGGCGCAGCAGGTACTGGGCGGCCTTGACATCATTGTTGTTGTCGCCCTCGCGCAGCGTCGGCCAGGCCGGCATCGGCAGGGTGCCGCCGCCGCCGATCGCGCTGATCACGACATTCGAGTAGTAGAAATTGATCATATGCTGCCAGGTGTAGCCGTTGTCGGCGTACCACTTCGAGCCCCACTGGCTCATGTAGTTGCCGACGGTGAAGCCGTGCTTCTCGCCGCACTGGCCGCTGGTGCGGCTGCTGTTGTACGTGCCGGCGCAGTATTGAGTCTGGAAAATCTTGCTGTTGCGGGTGAATTTGTAGCCCCAGGTCGCGTCGACGGCGGCGTCGGTGCTGGCGTAGGAGACGCTGGGGTCGTAGACCTGGTCGGCGGTCGTGTCCTTGGTGTCGTAGCCCGCGCCGGGGTACTTGGCGTACATCGTGCGGTACCAGGCGTAGGTCTTGGAGGCCATGGCGCCGGATCGGAGCGACTCGGCGCGCCAGCCCGCCACCCACTCGTTGGGCAGGACGTGCTTGACGTAGGTCCGGAAATCAACCGTGTCGATGCGGCCGAGGCGGGTGCGGTAGACGCGGATGGTCGTCGGCGGCGCGGTGTCGGTGCCGGCGGCGCCGGCGGGCAGGATCCAATCCGGCTCGGCCTCGGGGGCGGGCTGGCCGCTCTCCAGGCGGTGGGTCGCCGTCTCGACGATCTCCGGCCCGGCGGCTTTGGCGGTCGGGGCGGTCAGCTCGGCGTCGATTTGCAGCGTGTCATTGGGATACAGCGCGGCGCCCTTGAGGATCCAGGTCCGGTAGCCGGCGCCCTCGACCGTGACCACGGTTTTCAGTTTGGCCGAGGCGCCGAGGTTGGCGAACGTCGCCTGGCCGGCGCCATCGGTCACGCCGCGCAGGCCGAGCGGCTCAATCAGCACGCTGGCCCCGGCGACCGGCGCGCCGTCGGCGCCGCGCACCCGCACGGCGATCCCGGTCGGCGCTTTCGCCTCCTGGGCCGCCGCCGGGGCCGGGCCGAACGATTGGGCCAGCAGCGCCGCCAGAACCATCACCGCCAGAGCGAACCTGCGTCCTATCTGCCACATAATCACTCCTTCGCTAGAAGCCGTCGCGGTCCCCTGATCTCATAGCGGGAGTATAGCAGGCGGAACTTAACAAAATCTTTATTATTCGGCTGCGAATCTATTAAGCGCGCCCGCCGCTTGCCACGGCGGCGGGCGCTGCGGCTCAGCGGCGCGGCAGGGCCGGCGGTTGGGTGGTGACAATCGGCAGATACCAGGCGCCCCTGGTGACCGTCAGCGTGCCGGGCTGGTAGATGAACTCATAGTTCTCGTCGCTGCCGCCGGAAACGATAATCGGATAGGTGCCAACCGGGCTGAGCGGCGTGGCGGGGCTCTGGGCGGTGGGCAACACATTCACAACCGTCGGGTTGTCCATCCCGACCAACCCGGTCACCTCGATGAGGAAGGTCGGATTGGCCTGGCCGACGCGGCGGGTCGCGGGGAGCGCCGTGGCTGTCAGCGGCGCCTTGGCGATGGTCAGCGTGAAGGCCTGGGTGGCTGACGGGCTGCCGACCACGCTGACGCTGAGGCCGGGATAGATGCCTGCCAGCGTCGGCGTGCCGCTGATCACACCAGCTGAATCGAAGACCAGGCCCGGCGGCAGGGCGCCGCTGAGGCTGAGGGTGGTCGTGGCCGGGCCGGTGGTCGTGAAATCGTGCCGGTAGGGCTGGCCGTAGCGGCCGGCCGCCGGCAGCGCGCTGGTGATCCGGACCGCGTTCGCGCAGGTCGTTTTGATAAAGCCCTCGAACTCGCCGGTCAG
>DASWWB010000324.1:0-2142 GCA_036406115.1 Herpetosiphonaceae bacterium | reverse complement strand
CGCCCATTCTTCTTCGGGCCTTCCCACCGCCTCGGGCGTCGGGTCACTCGGACCGTCGGCACGATCACACGCTCCAACGTCGCACCTTTCCAACCTTCTTACCTCCCTGCGCAAGTCCTCCCTGCGGGAGTTGGCTCATTGCCAGCTTGCCCGTATAGCGGCGCGCACCCACTCCGCGGACATCCCCCTACTCTTGCGAGCAAGCGATGTCTGCACCACTCCTGGCTGTCGAGCTTGCTCCAGCGAGGAGCGGCTCATCTCCCGGCTGCTCCGCAGCCACCCGTTTCCTGTGCCTTCGGGCACAGCTATCCTGCTCAGACGATTGTTGATCGCGGCACGCGAGCCATCCGGTTCGCCCCCACGGTCACCTTCGTCCATTTGTGTTTAATGGCCGTTGCTGCACGCTCCGCAGCGCCAACACATCACGCCTCAGCGCTCCCAACACCCGTGTGGTGGTCTCGGCATACGTCGGCTGGTGGTATGGTTCCGACCATCCATCCCCGGCATATGACCGCAGACTCGCCACCCGGATCCTGGGTCGCACCGCGGCGGATGGGCTGGCAGCTGCTGGACGACCAGCGCCACACCGTTGAACCAGTGCTGAGCACGTGCTCGTTGCTGGCCTCCGCCGGCACCACCGGACTTTTGGGGCTTCCGTTCGCCCCCACGACCCGCCGATGCGGGATGCATGTATGTGCATCTCGCGGCGGAAGCGCGGGATGCGATCTTCAGGAGGTCTCCGATGTCCGCCGACGCCAAAGAAGCCTGGATCAAGCTGTTCGCCCTCGCTGCCGCGGTCATTATTCTGGCTATCGCCATCCCCATGACTCAACGTGGGGCCAGCGAGGCCAGCACGAAGGCCGGCACCTACGTCAGCTGCAATGGGCTTCAGTTTTGCCCAACGCCGACGCCGCTCCTGCGGCGTTAATCCTCAGCGAAAGGACTGCGTTATGCTCCGCCTCATCCTGACCCTGCCGTCGATCACTATCTTGGTCTGCCCGCTCCTCGAATTGGAGTGGCCAGCCCTGGGCAGCGCCACCCTTGCGGGTGTCGCCCTGATCCTCTGGCAGACGTTTGGGCGGAAACGCCGGTCCCGCTAGGCTCCCACCTCTGGTCGTTTCATGTTCTCGGCGAGTTGTCGTATGACGCCTCGCCGGAAGCGGGGCGTCTTGAGGAGGTTTCCGATGGATACGCTAACGCTCGCCGGTCTCACCGGCATCACCACGCTTGTGCTCGGCTTCGTACTCGGTCGCTGGTCGCTCAAAAGCCGGTACGGCTCGGGCGGCGCGCGGATCCCCGTCCGGGGCACCCTGGTCCAATTCCCGGGCTGGGCGATCGCCGAGATCCAGGCCCTGTTCTCGCCTGAGGCCTTGAGCCTGGTCACGCTGGTCGCACGAATGCGCCAGCTCGGCGAGGAGCCTGGCCAGGCCAATCTTGACGCGGCAGCTGCCGCCTGGGAGCACACCGCCTATCACTGGTTGACCGCCACGGCGGCCGGGCAGCGCTGGGGCAAGCGGCATGTGCCGCATCTCCTCTAGCGTGACGCCGGCGCCGTCGCGGCCAGGAAGGCCGCCCCCAGGTGGTTGATCGCCACATAGAGCCCCGAATGGGGCGGTGTGATCGCTGCGGCCACGCGGTCGCGGCCCTCGCTCCACCAGCTGGCGCGCGTCCCCTCCCACTCGATGAGCAGCGCCGTGTCTGGCAGCTCGCCCGCGGCCTCCCAGTCCTCCGACGGACAGGCCGCCAGCACGAGGCGAAACCGATCATAGCCGACGACCCGCGGCGCCTGCGCCAGCTGGTCATCACACCACGCGAGCAGCTCTGCGGCCGGCGTGGTGGGCTCCGCCCACACCTCCACCTGTCCCACCCCGTCAGCCTGGGCCTGGACCATTCCAGGGACTACGCTGTGGGTGAGGTACTGCTGGAGCCGGCGGGTCCGCCACTGCTGCACCCACTGGGGTGCCCAGGCCAGCGGATGCTGCGCTAACCACACAATCACATCCATGTCGCCTCCTCGGAGTCAGCGTACCACGCGCGACCCTGGGGAGCAAGCCCCCTGCGAGCTGGTGTTCCAACACCCTCGCAGCGGGATGCAGCGGGGGTACCCTTGTGCAAAGGAGAGCCCCATGACCGCTGAGCGAT
>DASWWB010000323.1:0-5138 GCA_036406115.1 Herpetosiphonaceae bacterium | reverse complement strand
TGCTCAACGAGACCAGCGAGCTGCTGGCCTACACGGTCCGGGCCCGCCAGCGCGTGCGCGAGACCGAGGAGCTGGCCGATATCCCGGCCCGCTGGCGCAGGACCGCCCGCGCCGCCAGGCCGATCGCCGCCCGGCTCGGGCGCCTGGCCCCGGCGGTCCGCCCCACCATCCACTATCTGCCCGGCCGCGAGGGCTTTGCCGGCGGCGACGAGGGCGCCTCGCGCGGATCCGGCCTGCGCGACGACCACGATCTGGCGGTGCT
Organism: Herpetosiphonaceae bacterium; assembly: GCA_036406115.1. Taxonomy (GTDB): domain Bacteria; phylum Chloroflexota; class Chloroflexia; order Chloroflexales; family Herpetosiphonaceae; genus DASWWB01. The sequence goes on along the minus strand of DASWWB010000323.1, from coordinate 4,876 downwards.
GGCGGAGGCGTTCCGCCAGGCCGACAGCTTGCTGGGCGAGCTTGAGCGCCGCCTGTCCGCCCTGACCCAGCGCGCCTCCGAGGACCACGCCCAGCTCGCCGCGGTCACCGACCGGCTGCATGTCCAGATCCGGCGCACCAGGATGCTGCCGCTGGCGAGCGCGCTCGCGCCGCTGCGGCTCCATGTGCGCGAGATGGCGCGCGGCGCTGGCAAGGCCGCCCAGCTGATGATTGACGATGGCGAGACCCAGGCCGACCGCCAGGTGCTGGACCATCTGCGCGATGTATTGCTCCATCTGCTGCGCAACGCGGTCGATCACGGCGTCGAGGATCCCGCCGCCCGCCGCGCCGCCGGCAAGCCCGAGGAGGGCCGGATCGCGATCCGCGCCCGGGTGGCCGGCGATCAGCTCCTGCTGACGCTGGAAGACGACGGCGCCGGCGTCGATCTGGCGGCGGTCAGGCAGCGGGCGCAGGAGAGCGGCCTGGCCGCCCCCGCCGAGCTGGAGCGGATGGGCCCGGCCGAGCTGCTGGAGCTGCTGTTCGCCCCCGGCTTCTCGACCCGCCGCACGGTCGGCCCGCTCTCGGGCCGCGGCGTCGGCCTCGACATCGCCCGCTCGACCATCCAGCGCATCCGCGGCCGGATCGAGATCAGCTCGGAGCCGGGCCGGGGCACCTCGTTCAGCCTGAGCGTGCCGCTGACCCTGACCAGCTCGCAGAGCCTGCTGGTCAGCGCCAACGACCTGCGCTACGCCCTGCCGGTCGAGGCCATCCAGCGGATTGTCGCGGTGGAGCCGCGCGATGTGCTGCTGGTCGAGGGCCGGCCGGCGCTGCTGATCGACGGCCGACCCGTGGTCCTGGTCCAGCTGGCCCAGGTGCTGGGGCTGGCGCGCGCCGCCCCGGCCGGGGCGGCGGGCTACGGCCTGGTGCTGGGCGCCGGCGACCGCCAGCTGGTCTGCATGGTCGACGCGGTGCTGGGCGAGCAGACCCTGGTCGTGCAGCGGCTGCCCGCGCCGCTGCGCCGGGTGCGCTTTGTCTCCAACGCGGCCATGCTGGCGGACGGCAGCGTCGTGCCGGTGCTGGATGTGGTCGATGTGCTGCGCGCCGCCGTCGGCATGCGCCACCTGGCCTCCGCCGGCGCCGGCAGCCCGCTCGGCCCATCCGCCCCGCCCCGCGTGCTGGTCGCCGATGATTCGCTCACCACCAGGACGCTTGAGAAAAACATCCTTGAGTCGGCGGGCTACGAGGTGATCCTGGCCACCGACGGCGCCGAGGCGCTGGCGCTGCTGGGCGCGGCCCAGCCGGGCTTCGATCTGCTGCTCAGCGACATCGACATGCCGCGGCTCAACGGCTTCGAGCTGACCAGCGCCGTGCGGGCCGACGAGCGCCTGCGCCGCCTGCCGGTGGTGTTGGTCACCTCGCTGGACAGCCCGGCCGACCGCGAGCGCGGCATCGCCGCCGGCGCCGACGCCTACATTGTCAAGCGCCAGTTCGACCAGCGCGCGCTGATCGACACCATCCAGAGCCTATTGTGAGGAACGCCCCATGCCCAGCCATGTTTTGATTGTCGAAGACAGCCGGACCCAGGCCATCCGCCTGCAGCTTGAGTTGCAGCGCCACGGCCTGGCGGTCGAGGTCGCCGCCACCGGCGAGGCCGGCCTCGCCGCCGCCCGCGCCGGCCGCCACCAGGCGATCGTGTTAGATGTCGAGCTGCCCGGCATCGACGGCTACACGCTGTGCCGCGAGCTGAAGGGCGACCCCGCCACTCGCGCCATCCCGGTCGTGATGCTGACGCGCCGCGACGAAGCCGGCGATGCCCTGGCCGGCCTCCAGGTCGGCGCCGACGACTACATCCCCAAGGATTCGTTCGCCGAGCAGAATTTGATCGAATCATTGCGCCAGCTCGGCCTGATCACAGCATAATGAAGGTGCCGTATGTTAGATCTAGCTTCCTTCCAGGACCAGCAGATCATGGTGATCGATGAGTACGATGTGATCGCCATGCGCCAGGAGGTCCGCCAGATGGCCCGCCAGATTCGGGTCGATCTGGCCCAGCAGGCGCGGATCACTGCGGCGATCAGCGGCGTGGCCCGCGAGCTGATTGTGCAGCGGCTGAGCGTGCTGTTCACGGTGCTGGTGCGCCAGTGCGGCGGCCAGCCGGTGCTGGAGGTCCGCTGCGACCCGCAGATCGACTCGCCCCATGCCGCCCGGATTGATTTCGAGCACAACCGCAACGTCAACGACGCCCGGCGGCTGGTCGACGAGGCGGAGTTTTCGTCGAGCGACGGCAGGCCGCAGCTGACGCTGCGGATTTGGATTGAGCGGCCGGAGGCGAGCCTATGAGCCGCGTGATCGCCGCCCGCGCCAACGGCCACGGCCCGGCGCCGGGGGCCGCCGCGATTGTCACGTTCCGGATCGGCGGCCAGCGCTACGGCCTGCCGATCAGCGCGGTGCGCGAGGTCGTCCAGGTGCCGGCGCTGACCGTCCTGCCCGGGGCGGCGCCGGCGCTGCGCGGCCTGCTCAACCGCCGCGGCCGCTATCTGCCGGTGCTTGACGGCAGGGCGCTGACGGGCGTCCCTGCCGGCGCCGCCGATCTCAGCCTGGACAGCCACGTGATTCTGCTTGGCGGCGCCGAGGCCGAGCTGGGGCTGCTGGTCGATCAGGTGGTGGGCGTGCAGCCGTTCGCCGAGGGCGGGCAGCGCGCGCCCGGCGCCCGCCTGGAGCCGGCGGCGGCCAGCCCCTGGCTGCTGAGCGTCTGGCACGACGAGGGCGAGTCTGTGCTGCTGTTGGATTGGCTTGCGCTGCGCTCCATGGCTGCGGTGCTGGCCCCGGAGCAGCCATGAGCCGCGTCGATCCCGGGCCGCCCATCCGCGTGCTGGTCGCCGACGAATCGCCGGCCCAGCGCGCGGCGCTGTCGGCGCTGATCGGCGCCGATCCCCAGCTAGCCCTTGCGGGGACTGCCGCCAGCGGCCCCGAGGCCGTGCAGGCGACGCTGCGGCTGCGGCCGGCGGTGGCGGCGCTGTCGGTCGATCTGCCCCAGCTGGACGGCTACGCCGCCGCGCGCCAGATCATGCAGCGCTGCCCGACGCCGATCGTGCTGCTGAGCGCCGCCGAGCCCGGCGACACGAGCGCCGCCCAGGCCGCCGGCGCGCTGGCCCTGGTGCGCAAGCCCGGCGCCCAGCAGGCGGAGCAGGCGCATCTGCTGACGACCCTGCGCCTGATGGCCGGCGTGCGGGTCGTGACCCGCTTCGCCAGCCGCGCGCCGGGAGCCGGTTCCCCTCTTGGCGGGGCGGCGCCGCGCCTCCCGTCCGCCGCCGTCCCGGCCGGGCCGCTGGTGCTGGCGATCGCCGCCTCGACCGGCGGCCCGGGCGCGCTCCAGACGCTGCTCGGCGGGCTGCCGACGGATTTCCCGCTGCCGATCGCGATTGTCCAGCACATCGCCGTCGGCTTCGGCCGCTCGCTGGCCGATTGGCTGCGCCAGGCCGGCGGCAGGCCGACCCATCTGGTGAGCGGCGCCGAGCCGCTCCAGGCCGGCCATGTCTATCTGGCTGGCGACGGCCGCCACCTCGTGCTGCGCCAGGCGCCGGGCGGGACCAGGCTGGCCGCCGCCGAGCTGCCGTCCAGCGGCGACGCCTACTGCCCCAGCGCCGACCAGCTGTTCCGCTCGGTGGCCCAGGTCTGCGGCTCGCAGGCGATCGGCGTGATCCTGACCGGGATGGGCGACGACGGCGCCCGCGGCCTGCTGGAGCTGGCCCAGGCCGGGGCGATGACGCTGGCCCAGGACCAGGCGAGCAGCGTGGTTTACGGCATGCCCCAGGCGGCGTTGAAGGCCGGGGCGGTCCGCCACATGCGCCCGCTCGGCGAGCTGGCCGGCTTGATCACGCAGGGCGTCGCGCTGGCCGACGCCCAAGGCACGCGGAGCTTCTGATGCAGCTGACTGATCTGACCTACGCCCTCCTGCGCGACCTGCTGAACCAGCGGCTCGGCCTCTCCTACCCGGAGCGCAAACGCGCCGATCTGGAGCTGGCCCTTGGCATGATCTGCCGCGCCGCCGGCCTGGAAAGCCTTGAAAAACTATACCAGCGCCTGCTCGACGATGATCCGCTGTGGGACGCGGTCGTCACCCAGCTGACGATCGGCGAGACCTATTTCTTCCGCCACAGCTCGCAGTTCGCCATGCTGCGCCAGCACCTGCTGCCCGAGATCATCGGCCGGCGCGCGCCGATCCGCACCCTGCGCATCTGGAGCGCCGGCTGCGCGACCGGCGAGGAGCCCTACTCGGTGGCGATGACGCTGGCCGAGCAGCCCGGCCTCAGTCAAGATTGGCAGACGAGCATCCTGGCCACCGACATCAACCCCGAGTTCCTGGGCCGCGCCCAGGAGGCGCTGTACGGCTCGTGGTCGTTCCGCGAGACCACCGACGAGCAGCGCGCGCGCTTTTTCCAGCCCGAGGGGCAGCGCTGGCGGCTGGCGCCGGAGATCCGCCGCATGGTCCGCTTCGCCAGGCTCAATCTGGCCGAGCCGTCCTATCCCTCGGTCGCCACCAACACCTGCGCCCTTGATGTGATTATCTGCCGCAATGTGACGATCTATTTCGATGAGGCGACGACGCGGCGGATCATCGAGCGGTTTTACGACGCCCTGACGCCCGGCGGCTGGCTGATCGTCGGCCACTCCGAGCCCCAGGCCCGGCTCTACCAGCGCTTCGAGGTCCATAATTTCCCCGACACGGTGGTGTATCGCAAGCCGTTGCAGGCCCCGCTCTACGCCTACGACCCGGCCAGCGGCACCTTCAGCGCCGGCTCCGCGCCGATCCTGCGGCCGGGCGCGCTGCCTGCGGCCGCTCCGGCGCCGCGCAGTCGGCCGCAGACCGTGGCGGC
>DASWWB010000322.1:0-4806 GCA_036406115.1 Herpetosiphonaceae bacterium | reverse complement strand
GCAGGGCTCCCGGCGGGCTCGGCCTTGGCCGAGGAGTCGGCGGCGGGCTCGGCGGCGGGCTTGTCAGCGGGTTTGTCAGCGGGCTTGCCGGCCTCGCCGCCGGCGCCCTGGGGGCTCCCGGCGGCTGGCGTGGTGGAGCTGCTGGCGTTGCGGCTGTCGGTGACATACCAGCCGCTGCCTTTGAAAACGATGCCGACCGGCTGGAAGACCCGCTTGAGCAGTCCCTGGCAACGCGGGCATTCCGTCAGCGGCTCGTCGGAGAAGCGCTGAAATTGCTCAAACTGAGCGCCGCATGTTCCGCAGGCATAAACATAAGTTGGCATAAATCGAACGTCCTCCAAAGGTGATTTCAGGGTGCGCGTATGCCGCAAAACATCCATGTACCGGGCTATTGTACCGCAAGGCCGGGGTCTCATCAAACCTATTTGCCAACTGCGGGGCGGGCTGCTATACTCACGCACGGCCCTCGTCCGAGTCGACACCTCTGTTTTAACGGATCTCTAATACAACCACGCCGCTGGCCGGCCATCCGCCAGCCGCCCCGCGCCTCAGAGCAATGTCGCCGAGTGCCGCCAATCACCTTCGCATGATGAAAGGAGCAGGTGCGTCCTGCTGGCGCAGCCGCGGCGGGCCCCACCCACCTATGAACATTATTATCCCAACCGCCGGTCTGGGCTCGCGCCTGCGCCCCCACACCCACACCAAGCCCAAGCCGCTGGTCACAGTGGCTGGCAAGGCGGTGCTCGGCCACCTGCTCGACAAGCTCCAGGTTCTCAATATTGATGAGATGGTCTTTATCACCGGCTATCTCGGCCAGCAGATCGAGGAGTACGTCACCCAGAACTATCAGTTCAAGACGCGCTTCATCGAGCAAACCGAGCTGAAGGGCCAGGCCCACGCCATCGCGCTGGCCCAGGGCATGGTCAAAGGCCCGACGCTGATCCTCTTTGTCGACACGATTTTCGAGGCCGATCTCTCGGTGCTGAACCAAATCGACACCGACGGAGTGATCTATGTGAGCCCGGTTGACGATCCCTCGCGCTTCGGCGTGGTGCTGCTGGAGAACGGGATCATTACCAAATTGGTGGAGAAGCCGTCGGCCCCCGTCTCCAACCTGGCGGTGATCGGCGCCTACTATGTCCGCGACGCCGACGCCCTGTTCGACGCTGTCAATCAGCTGATCGAGCGCGACATCCAGACCAAAGGCGAGTTCTACCTGGCCGACGCGCTCCAGCTGATGATCGACGACGGCGCGCGCTTCAGCGCCCAGACGGCGACGGTGTGGGAAGACTGCGGCACGGCGCCGGCGCTGCTGCGGACCAACCGCTACCTGCTGGAGCAGAACAACACCGAGGTCGAGCAGCGGCCGGGCGCGATCATCGTCCCGCCAGTCTACATCGGCTCGAATGTTGAGATCAGCAACTCGATCGTCGGCCCCTATGTGTCGATCGCCGATGACAGCGTGATCGTTGACTCGATCGTGCGCAACTCGATCATCAACCAGGGCGCGATCATCCAGGCCTCCAACCTGGAGGGCTCGCTGATCGGCGACCGGGCGCGGATCGAGGGCGATTTCCAGCGGCTCAATGTCGGCGACTCGTCGGTGATCCAGTTCAGCTAGGAGTGTTGTGAGCGACGGCCAGCGCGCGATGTCCAGCGATCCGCCCTTCACGCCGCCCCTGGAGCTTGGGCGGGGCGCCTTGCAGTCGACGCCGGTGGCGACCGAGTACGGGCTGCTGGCCCATGTTCTGGCCTACAGTAGTAACGCCGGCTACGCGCTGCCGCCGCTCTTAATAATTGATTACTTTGTGGCGCTCAAGTCGAGCCCTTTTGTTGTATTATTTGGAGCGAGCGGCCAGGGCAAGACCGAGCTGGCGCGGCTGTTCGCCGAAGCGCTGGTCAGCCCGTTCGGCGACCAGGCGGCGATCGTCAACCTGGGGGCGGCGGAGGACGGCTCGCCGTTCGTCGGCCTCCAGCAGCGGTTCGGCTGGCTGCGGTTCATGGAGTTCCTGGAGCTGGCGGGCGCGCCGGCCAACGCGGGGCGGGCCTTTTTCCTCTGCCTCGACGACCTGAGCCCGCGCGACGTGGACGCCTATTTCTCGCTGCTGGTGCAACATCCCGGCGAGCGGGTGCATCGGCTGGCGTTGCCGGGCTTCCCGGAGCAGAGCCAGCCGGTGGTGCCGCCCAACGTGTTCCTGACCGGCACGCTGGACGCCGAGCGGCCCAGCTACGCCTTCCAGCGCACGACGCTGACCCGGGCCAGTTTCGTCTATGTCCGCCCGGAGTGGCTGGAGACGAACATCAGGACCCAAGGGACGCGCCAGTCCATCGCCCCGGTCGGCTTGCAGCGGATGCTGCTGCGGGGGGCGGCGCGCTCGCAGGAGGAGGCGGTGGCGCGGCTCACCGGCGTGCTGGGCGAGTCGCAGCTGGACGAGCTGGCGGAGCCGCCGGCGGCGCTGGCGTCGATCATGTGGCAGGCCGGGCTGACCTACGACCACGATTGGTGGGGGGCGATGATCCGGATGGTCGCCAACAGCTTCGACAGCGCCGGGCGCGGCCTGTTCGACCCGCACGACGCCCAGGCCAACGCCCGCTTCGCCCTGGTGTTCGGCCTCGCCCGCCAGATGCTGGTCCGGCTCCAAGGCCGGCCGGAGCATGAGCAGGCGCTTGAGCGGACGCTGCGCCAACATTTGGCGATGCTGCCGGCGGCGACGCTCAGCGTCATGGCCGGCGCGAGCCACAGTTCGCTGTATCACGTGTGAGGTGCCTTATGAAACGATGGTTCCAATCCCAGCCCGATGCCGAGCCCGAGGACGCCGAGCTTGACCAGCTGCTGCGCTGCGGACTCAAGCGCGAGCTGGGGGCCGCCCCGCCGAAGCTATCGTTTCATCGCGTGCGCGCCCGGGTGCTGGACGACCAGCCGGTCTTCCTGCCGGCCATGCGCGGCGGCGGGCTCGGCGGCGGCTACCTCAACGGGATCAGCCTGCTTTTCTATGTGCTTAATTCATCGCCCCGGGCCGGCTGGAACAGCGTTCCGGCCTGAAGGGGATACAATCCGATCTGTTTGTAAGGCAAAGGAGGCGCCTGTCAGTACCATCACCCGACGGACCGAACGAACGCGACCAATCAACGTAACGAGGAGACCTATCTAATGATCAAACGTGTCATGTACGTGGCGCTGCTGACCCTGCTGCTGCCGATCCTGGCAGCTTGCGGCGGCCCCGCTACCACGGCCACCACCGCGCCGACCACCGGCGCCGCTCCGACGACGGCCCCCGCAGAGACTCCGACGCAGGCCGCCGAGACGGCCCCCACCGAGGCGCCGACCGCCGGCGCCGAGACGGCCGCTCCGGCCCCGACCGACGCCCCGGCCGAGGCCGGCAACATCCTGCGCGTGCACCAGATCACCTACCCTGACGTCTTCGATCCCCAGAAGAGCTCGTTCAGCGGTGAGATCGTGATCCTCTCGCAGAACTACGAGGGCCTCACCCGCCTGGACGGCGACCTGAAGACGGTCCCGGCCGCCGCTGAGAAGTGGGAGTACAACGCCGACGCTACGGTGATCACCTTCACCCTGCGCTCGGGCCTGAAGTACAGCGACGGCTCGCCCCTGACCGCCGCCAACTTCGCCTACGCCGCCAGCCGCACCTGCGATCCGAACACCGCTGGCGAGTACCAGTCGATCCTGTTCGATATCGCCGGCTGCGCTGACTTCGCCAGCACCGCCGTCACCGACACCGCCGGTCTCGAGACGACCAAGGCCGCCCTGGGCGTCAAGGCCGTCGACGACACCACGCTGGTGATCAACCTGGTCCAGCCCGCCCCCTACTTCCACACCGTCGCCAGCCTGTGGGTCATGTACCCGGCCAAGCAGGAGCTGATCGAAAAGGGTGGCGAGAACTGGTGGCAGAGCGCCGAGAACCACATCGGCAACGGCCCCTTCCAGATCTCCAAGATCACCGAGGACCAGGAAGTCGACTTCGTCGCCAACAAGAACTACTGGAACGGCGCGCCGAAGCTGGACGGCCTGAAGTACATCTACGTCGCTGACCCGGCCGTGGCCCTGGAGGCCTACAAGGCCGGCCAGCTGGACACGTACATCATCGACCCCAGCCAGATCCCGGCCCTCCAGGACGACGCCTCGCTGAAGGCTGAGTACCTGAGCTACCCGGCCGCCACCACCCAGGGCCTGCAGTTCAACCACACCCTGCCGCCCTTCGACGACGCCAAGGTCCGCGAGGCCTTCGCCTACGCCTTCGACCGCGAGACCTACTGCGCGGTCATCCGCAACGGCGACTGCCAGCCGACCCTGACCTGGATCCCGCAGGGCATCCCCGGCTTCGACGACACCGAAGATCGCTTCGCGTTCGACGCCGACAAGGCCAAGGCCGCCCTGGCCGAGTCCAAGTACGCCGCCGCTATGCCCGAGATCACCCTGGCCTACAACAGCGATAGCGCCGCCAACAAGGAGCGCCACGAGTTCATCGCCAAGAGCTTCCAGGAGACCCTCGGCATTGAGGTCAAGCTGAACCCGATGCCCGGCAAGGACCTGTCGGCCGCCCGCAAGGATTTCAAGACCGCTCCCCAGATGTTCCTGGGCGGCTGGATCGGCGACTATCCGGATCCCCAGAACTGGCTCAGCGTCTACTGGCGCTCGGACGCCTTCGCCTCGCGCGTCGGCTACGGCAACAAAGAGGCTGACGAGCTGATGAAGGTCGGCGACACCTCGACCGATCCGGCCGAGCGCATCAAGGCCTACCAGGCCGCGCAGAAGCTGATCGTCGGCGACGTGGCGATGGTGATGGT
>DASWWB010000321.1:0-2963 GCA_036406115.1 Herpetosiphonaceae bacterium | reverse complement strand
GGCGTGGGGATGATGATCGGGGCGGCGGTCGGCTGGGCGCCGCAGCCCCCCAGCAGCGCGAGGAGCAGCCCCCGCGCCAGCAGCTTCCTTTGCATAAGATGACCCCGTGCTATAATGAGGGACGAGATGTGTTGCTGGGATGCAAATGATCCGCGATGACTTCCTATTGCGCAGCCAGCGCCTGTTGATCCGCTCCTGGCAGCGCCAAGATTACCACACGATGGACACCTGGCCGCCGTTCACCGAGCCGTTGAGCGCGATCTGGAATCTGCCCGACCGCGTTGTCGTCGGCGAGATGGACTGGGGCACCAGCATCCGCCGCACCTACGCCGTGGCGCTTCACGACGGCGCGCTGGTGGGGCGGATCACGCTGCGCGACATCGAGCCGAACAACACATCAGCCCGGCTTGGCATTACGATCGGCTCGCCGTTCGTGAGCCAGGGCTACGGCACCGAAAGCATGCGCTGCTTTCTCAACGAATATTTCACCGGCATGCGCTTCAAGAAGATGGTGCTTGACGTGGCGGCGGTGAACGAGCGGGCGGTGCGCTGCTACCGGCGGCTGGGCTTCCAGCTCACCGCCTCGCACTGGCGGGACGCCGGCCACCGGTTCCTGTCGACCCTTGACCCGGCGACGGTGGCGACGATCGAGCCGTTCATCCGCCGGGGCCGCCACACCATCTGGGCTCAGTTCTACGATATGGCGCTGCCCCGCGAGCAGTGGTTGCAGCAGCCAAATCGCCATTCGCTCTTTTCATCGCCTGGGAGCTAGCTTGAGGGCGCGGCGCGCCACGCAAAGGGATTAACTATGTCGCTTATCGCAGGAAACTTGGCGGTTGTGCAGCAGGTGCTGGACAGCATGAATATCGGCTGGGGCGTGTGCGCCGGCGCGGCAGCCCATCTCTACGGCCAGCGCCGCCCGATCAACGATGTTGACATTTTGGTGGCGCCCGGCTCGCTCAACCAAGTTTCGGCCGCCCTCCAGCGCGGCCAGAAGGCGGTCCAGTTCGACGGGGGCCGCATTCTCTGGCGCGGCATCAAGCTGTTCGACGATGTCTCGGTGCGCCAGGGCGGGACGGTCTATCCGTTCACGCTGGACCCCGCCATGCAGGCCCGTCTCCAGCGCAAGCCGCTGCTGGGCTCCAAGGTCAATGTGCTGTCGCCCGAGGATATCCTGGTCCAGAAGCTCCTGCTCAATCGCGGCGAGAACGAGGGCAAGTTCGACATCGCCGACGCCGAAGGCATGATCAAGCGCCAGACCTTCGACCTGGAGTACCTGGGCGAGCGGCTGGCGGCGGCCCGCGCGACCGATCTCCTGCGCCCGCGCCTCGCCGAGCGCGGCATCGAGGTCTAAGCCATCCGCCGCCCGCCGCCCGTCGTAGCTTCGGGGGCGGCGGGTGGCGCCGCAGGCTTGGGGGATTGAGGCGATGCAGTCTTCACATACGCTAGCGGGCGAGCCGCGCCGGCTGGCCTGGACGCTTGGCAATCTGCTGATGCTGGCCGGCTGTTACCTGCTGGTCTATGTCGGCGGCGTCTACGCCGACGAAGCCTACGGCCGCGCCGCCGCCCGGGGCGACAGCGCGCTGCCCCTGGCCGTCGCCGCGCCGATCGATCCCGCGCCGGCCGGGGACCCGCTTGCGGGTGCCGCCGCCTTCGTGGCGCCGAATCTCAACGCCGCAGCCCTGCCTGTCCCCGCCGCTCCCCAGCCCCACGTCTCCTCGGTGACCCGCATCGAGATCCCGTCGATCGGCGTCGACAGCAAAGTAGTCGAGGTCGGCTGGGATCTGGTCGACGACGGCGCCGGCGGCCAGGCGGCGGTCTGGCAGGTGGCGAAGTTCGCGGTCGGCCAGCATCGCGGCAGCGCCAATCCCGGCGAGGGCGGCAACGTCGTGATGGCCGGCCACGTCGGCGGCGCCGGCCCGGTCTTCGCCCGCCTGATCGAGCTCAAGCCCGGCGACCAGCTGACGCTCAACAGCCGCGGCCAGCAGTACCTGTATGTCGTGCGCGAGTCGCTGCGGCTGCAAGAGATCGGCGCCGCCGACGAGGAGCGCCTGGCTAACGCCGCCTACATGGATCCCACGCCCGAGGAAATGGTGACGCTGATCACCTGCTGGCCGGCGACCGGCCCCGACGCCTTCGATCAGCGGATCGTCGTGCGCGCGGTGCCCTTCAGCGCCGCCGCGCCGATCGACAGCGCCGTCTCCAACTGGGGCGTCCGCTAGCCCTATCCCCGCTTGCCTTCCCTGAGCAGATCCGCCGCGCGCTCCAGCAAATCGATGTCCGCGTCCGCCACGGGCTTGACCTCGAAATCAAAGTGGCAGAGCGAGCCGAACAGCGAGCCGTCGTCGTTCAGCACCGGGACGCCGCAGTAGGTGCGGATTTCCTGGCGCTTGGGGTGGTCGCGCACCCGCTCGTCGGCCCAGGAGTCGGGCGTGACGAACTGGCGGGCGGTCTGGCGGATGTAGACGCAGTAGGAGGCGGTGATCGGCAGATCGGGCAGCGGCGGGCTGCCAGGATTCTCCCTGTCGATCAGATAGGCGTTGCGCAGCGTCGGATCCTCGAAGCGGAACAGCGCCGTGAAGCGGTAGGGCGTCTGCTGGTTGAGCGTCTTGAGCGCGCCGGCGATGTCGTCGGCGCCGAGCGCCGCTTTGATGGCGGCGATGGCCTGCTGAGTTGCGTTCATGTCGTGCTCCAATGCAAGCGGCAGGCCAGCGGGCGGTTTAGATGAGCCGGTCCGTCAGCCTGCGGTCGCAGTACGCGCCCAGCGCCGCGCTGATCGGATCAATCGTTCCCATTCGCCGCTCCCCGGGCCAGCCCCACCACCACCGCGACCGCCAGGCCGCCGCTGTGGGAGAGACTGACCGTCCACTCCTCGATGCCCAGCTCCGCCGCCCGCCGCGCCGCCGCGCCGTGGAGCGCCAGCCGGGGCGCGCCGCCGCCGGCCCGCTCGATCTCGATCTCGG
>DASWWB010000320.1:0-5196 GCA_036406115.1 Herpetosiphonaceae bacterium | reverse complement strand
GGGAGAATCTGGCGTTCCTGCGCGACCTGACCAAGCTGCCGATCCTGCTCAAGGGCGTGCTGCACCCCGACGACGCCCGGCTGGCGCTGGAGCATGGGGCCGACGGCCTGATTGTCTCCAACCATGGCGGGCGCCAGGTCGACGGGGCGATCTCCAGCCTGGAGGCGCTGCCGGGAGTGATCGACGCCGTGGCCGGGCGCGTCCCGGTGCTGCTCGACAGCGGCGTGTACGGCGGCGCCGACGCCTTCAAGGCGCTGGCGCTGGGCGCGGCGGCGGTCTGCGTCGGCCGGCCCTACGCCTATGGCCTGGCGCTGGGCGGCAGCGCCGGCGTCACGGCGGCGCTGTCCAATCTGCTCGCCGACTTCGATCTGACGATGGCGCTGGCCGGCTGCCGCCGGATCAGCGAGATCGGCCGCGACTGCCTGCTCGACGCCGGCCGGCCGTAGGGGCGGCGGCGCGGGGCGACCCGGCGCCGCCAGCAGGCAACCGGTCAGGCGGGGGGCGGATGGGATGCGCTGGCGGCCTCCCGCGCCCAATCGCCAGCCCCGGGCAGCACGTGCTGGATCGATCCGACGCCCCGGCCGCTCGGCTCGGCGCGCTCGATCGCGCTCTGGAGATAGCCGCGGGCGGCCCGGACCGCCGCCGGCACCTCCAGGCCGTGCGCCAGCCCGGCGGCGATCGCGGCGGCGTAGGCGCAGCCCGTGCCGTGGGTGTGGGCGGTCGGGACGCGCCGCTCGCGCAGCTCGTGGATCTGGCCCGCGCCGCAGAGCAGATCGACCGGCTCGCCCGCCAGGTGGCCTCCCTTGAGCAGCACCCAGCGCGGCCCCAGCGCCAACAGCTCGTCGGCGGCCCGCGCCAGCTGATCTTCGCGCTCGATCGGCCGGCCGAGCAGGGCGGAGGCCTCGGGCAGGTTGGGCGTGAGGACCAGCGCCAGCGGGCAGAGCCGGTCGCGCAGCAGCCGCAGCCCGGCGACGTCAAGCAGCGCCCTGCCGCTTGACGCCCGCAGCACCGGATCGACCACCGCCGGCAGCGGGCAATCCGCCAGCTTCTCGGCGACGGCGGCGGCGATCCCCGCCGAGCCCAGCATCCCCAGCTTGACCGCCCGGATCGGCAGGCCGTCCAGCGCCGCCGCGATCTGGTCGCGCACCAGCCCCGGCGCCAGCAGCCGGACCCGGGCGACGCCCAGCGTGTTTTGGGCGGTCACGGCAGTGATGGCGCTGGCGCCGGCGACGCCGAGGTTGGTCCAGGTTTTCAGATCGGCCTGGATGCCGGCGCCGCCGCCGGAGTCGGAGCCGGCGATTGTCAGCGCCCAGGGCGGGCTCACGCCGCCTCCCGGGCGCGGGCCAGCGCGTCGGCCAGCTGGCGGGAGGCTAGCTCGGGATCGGCCGCCGCCAGGACAGCGCTGGCGACAGCCACTCCGGCGGCGCCGGCCGACAGCGCGAGCGGGGCGTTGCTCCTGGTGATGCCGCCAATCGCCACCACGGGGACCGGCAGCGCCGCCAGCAGGCCGATGCCGGCGGCGCCGATCGGCGCCCCGGCGTCGCGCTTGGTGCCGGTGGCGGCGAACGGTCCGACGCCCAGGTAGTCCGCCGCCCCGGCCTGGCGCGCGTCCTCGACGCCGTCGGGCGAGTAGCCGATCAGCCCGCCGGGCATGATGGCGCGGGCCAGCGCCACCGGCAGGTCGTCGACGCCCAGGTGCGCGCCCGCCGCCCCGACCGCCAGCGCCAGATCGACGTGGTCGTTGATCAGCAGCGGCACGCCGTGCTCGGCGCACAGCGGGAGCAGCCGCCTGGCCGCCGCCGCCTGCTCGCGCAGCGGCCGGCCCTTGGCTCGCAGCTGGAGCAGGGCGGCGCCGCCGCGCAGCACTGCCCGCGCCAGGGCCTCCAGCGGCCGGTCGCCGGCCAGCGCCAGATCGAACACGACGTACAGCGGCGGCCGCCCGCCGAACAGCCGGGCCGCCGGCAGGTTGCGCTCAGCCATTGCCGGCCTCGACCAGCTCCAAGTCGCCGTCCGGCGCCAGCGCCCGCAGCTCGTGGGAGAGCTTCATGCTGCAAAACTGCGGGCCGCACATCGCGCAGAAGTGCGCCACCTTCGCGCTCTCAGCCGGCAGGGTCTCGTCGTGGAAGCGGCGCGCGGTCTCGGGGTCCAGGGCCAGATTGAACTGATCGTTCCAGCGGAACTCGAAGCGCGCCTTGGACAGGGCGTCGTCGCGGGCCTGGGCGGCCGGGTGGCCCTTCGCCAGGTCGGCGGCGTGGGCGGCGATCTTGTAGGCGATCACGCCCTGCTTGACATCCTCGCGGTTGGGCAGGCCCAGATGCTCTTTCGGGGTGACATAACACAGCATCGCGGTGCCGTACCAGCCGATCAGCGCGGCGCCGATCGCCGAGGTGATGTGGTCGTAGCCGGGCGCGATGTCGGTGGCGAGCGGGCCGAGGGTGTAAAACGGCGCCTCGCCGCACCACTCCAGCTGGCGGTCCATGTTTTCTTTGATCAGATGCATCGGAATGTGGCCGGGGCCTTCGTTCATCACCTGGACCTCGTGCTCCCAGGCGACGCGGTTCAGCTCGCCCTGGACCCGCAGCTCGGCGAACTGGGCGGCGTCGTTGGCGTCGGCGATCGAGCCGGGCCGCAGGCCGTCGCCCAGCGAGAGGCTGACATCGTAGCGGGCCAGGATGGCGCAAATCTCGGCGAAGCGCTCGTAGAGGAAGTTTTCCCTGCCATGGGCCAGGCACCAGCGGGCGATCAGCGCCCCGCCGCGCGAGACGATCCCGGTCATCCGGCGCGCGGTGAGCGGGATATGGCGCCGCAGCAGCCCCGCATGAATCGTCACATAATCGACGCCCTGCTCCGCCTGGTCGATCAGCGTCTCGCGGAACAGCTCCCAGGATAGATTCTCGGCCTTGCCGCCGGCCCGCTCCAGCGCCTCGTAGATCGGCACCGTGCCGATCGGCACCGGGGCGTTGCGCAGAATCGCGGCGCGGGTCTCGTAGATCCGCTTGCCGGTCGATAGGTCCATCACGGTGTCGGCGCCCCAGCGCGTCGCCCAGCGCAGCTTCTCGACCTCCTCGCCGATCGACGAGCTGACGGCCGAGGTGCCGATGTTGGCGTTGATCTTGACGAGGAAGTTGCGGCCGATGATCATCGGCTCGCTCTGGGGATGGTTGATGTTGGCGGGGATGATCGCCCTGCCGCGCGCCACTTCGTCGCGGACGAACTCGGGCGTGATCGCCGGCGGGATGGCGGCGGGGAACCGGTCTGCGGGCGATTGGCCGGCGGCCTGGCGGCGGTCGGGGACCCGCTGGGCGCCGGCCCGCCCCAGGTTCTCGCGGATCGCCACGTACTCCATCTCCGGCGTGACGATGCCGCGCCGGGCGTAGGCCAGCTGCGTCACCGCGCCGCGGCCGCGCAGGACCGGGGTGCCGTCGCGCCGGGCGGGGATCACGTCGCCGTCGGCGCGCTCGGTGATCCAGGGCGCGCGGATGGGCGGCAGGCCGGCGGCGGGATCGATCGGGCAGGCGGGATCGGCGTGGGCGCCGCTGGTGTCGTAGACCCGCAGCGGCGGGTTAGGCAGCAGCCGGCCGTCGTCGGCCTTGGTCGGGTCGAGGCTGATTTCGCGCATGGCGACCTGGAGATCGGGCCGCGAGCCGGCGAGGTGGATCTTGGAGCTGGCGGGCTGATGGGCCGGGCATGGGCCGGCGGCGGGATCGGTCATGGGCGACCTCCTGAGCGCATGATCGTCCCAGGGCGCCCGGACCGGCGGGCGGCGCCGCGCGGGAATCCCGGCGCGGCGGCATGTCTTTCCTTCGCTGGTATGATCCAGATCAGGTTCAACCGGTCGGCGGCGTATCGGCCGCCCTCTCAGCCTGCGTTCCAGGCTCCCGTGAGACAACATCTTCGATTCGCGGCCATTGTAGCGCCGCCGCGCTTCCTGTCAAATCACGCCAAGGATGACTGGAGGACTCCATGCCCATCGGAACCGAATGGCTCGACGATCCCTCCCGCGCGCTGCGCGCCGCCGGCTGGAGCGCCAATCGCGTCTGCCCGGAGCTGGGCCGCTACCGGGCGCTGCTGGCTGCGGCCGGCTATCCGGTCCCGCCGCCGGCCGTCGATTTCCTGGCGGCCTACGGCGGGCTGGCGGTGCCCTTCCGCTACGCCGTCACCACCCGGGGCGGCACGTCAGCCTATCTTGATGAGCTGCGCTTCGACCTCGACGACTGCCTCGACGCCCTGGAGCCGGCGGGGCGGCGCGATCTTACCGAGCGGCTCGGCGCTCCGTTCTGCCCGGTCGGCGCCTGGCGCTCCGAAATGGCGGCGCTGGTCATGACCGGCGACGGCGCGGTCTTCAGCTGGGGGCTTGGCGAGCTGCTCCGGTGCGGGCCGACCGGCGACGCGGCGGTCGCGAATATCATCGCCGGCAGCGGCCTGGCGCGCTGGCCGGAGGAGGATCCGTGGTAGGCGCCGCCGGGTCCGGGCCGCTGCGCGCCCGGCAGCCAAATCATGGTAGGATAACGGCAGAAACGCAGCGCCGCGTGGCTCGATCCACGGACCCGCCACAGGAGGACCTATGCCGATTATTCTGACTGGCTTTGAGCCATTTGGCGATGTACAGGTGAACCCCTCGGAGCAGATTGTCCGAACGCTTGCGGACCGGTATCCTGATGAGTTGGTCGCCACAATCCTGCCGACGGTGTTCGCCGAGGCGGAGCGACAAATTCTGGAGCTGATCGAGCGCGTGCGGCCGGAGGCGGTGGTCAGCCTCGGGGTGGCTGCCGGCCGCCCGGCGATCACCCTGGAGCGGGTGGCGCTGAACCTCGACGACACCGATCAGCCCGACAACTCGGGCATGGTCGCCGCCGGCCAGCCGATCGCCGCCGACGGGCCGCTGGCCTACTGGTCGACGCTGCCGCTGGAGGCGATGCGCGACTCGGTCGCCGGCCTCGGCATTCCGGTCCGCATCTCCAACCACGCCGGCACCTACGTCTGCAACCACGTCTTTTTCGCCGCGCGCCACGCGATCGAATCGCGCGGCCTCCAGATCCCGTGCGGCTTCATCCACGTCCCGGCGCTGACCCAGCCCGGCGTCACGCTGCCCTACCCGTCCATGGAGCTGGAGCCGATGATCTCCGGTATCGAGCAGTGCCTCCAGGTGCTGCGCGACAGCCTGGCGCCGGCGGGCCACTAATCAAAACGGCGCCG
>DASWWB010000319.1:0-8314 GCA_036406115.1 Herpetosiphonaceae bacterium | reverse complement strand
ATTGGAGCTGATCGAACCAGCGCGGCGGATCAGCCCTTCTCGCACGGAGAGGCTGATCCGCCGCGCTGGGCTTGCGGGCGGCGGATCAGCCCTGGCCGGCGCCGGCGGCTGCTTGCGCGCGCCGCAGCTTGTCGGGATTGCGCACGCAGTAGAGGGTTTGGATGCCGCCCTGCGGCGCCAGCTCGAGGATGAACGCCCGGTCGCAGACGCCGCCGTTGAAGCCGATCACGCCCGGCCGCCCGTTGATGACGGCCGCCTGCAACCTAATCGGTGCCGTCGCCTTGCGCAGCACGCCGACCATGAACCGGCTGACCCGGTCGGCGCCGTGGATCGGGTTGAGCGCCGCCGAGGCCTTGCCGCCGCCGTCGCTCCAGAGGACGATATCGGCCATGAACACGTCGAGCAGGCCGCGCAGATCGCCCTGCTGGCTGGCGCGCAGGAACTGGCGGGTCGTCGCCGCCACGCGCTCCGGGTCGGCCTCGAAGCGCGGGCGCTCCAGGCGCGCATGGCCGCGGGCGCGATGGCCGAGCTGGCGGCAGTAGGCGGCCTGCACGCCGATGATGGCGCCGATTTCGGCGTAGCTGTAGGCGAAAATGTCGTGCAGGACGAACACCGCCCGCTCCAGCGGCGTCAGCCGCTCCAGCAGCACGAGCAGGGCGAAGGAGATCGACTCGCCGGCGTCGGCGGCCTGGGCGGGGTCTTCCTCGGCGCCAAGCCAGGGCTCGGGCAGCCAAGGCCCGATGTAGGTTTCGCGGCGGGCGCGGGCCGAGCGCAGCGCGTCGATGCACAGCCTGGTGACGATCGTCACCAGATAGGCTTTGGCGGAGCTGGCCCGCTCGGCCGGCGCGCCCTGCCAGCGCAGGAACGCCTCCTGGAGGATATCGTCGGCGTCCATCACGCTGCCGAGCATGCGGTAGGCGAGGCCGAACAGCGCCGGCCGGCAGTCCTCGAAGCGCTCCAGCGCCTCGGCGGCGCTCACCGCGCCGCCTCCGCCGCCTCCGCCGGGCGCGGCGGGGTGCGGAAGGCCACATTCAGCCGGTTCCAGCCGTTGATGATCGTGACGGCGTAGGTCAGATCGACCAGCTCCTGCTCGCTGAACTGGGCCGCCGCCTGGGCGTACAGCTCGTCGGGGACCTCGCCGCCCTCCATGCGGGTCAGCGCTTCGGTCCAGGCCAGGGCGGCCCGCTCGCGCGGCGTGTAGCAGGGCGCGTCGCGCCAGGCCGGCAGCAGCGCCAGCCGCAGCTCGGTTTCGCCGGCCTTGCGGGCGTCGGTCCAGTGCATGTCAAGGCAAAACGCGCAGCCGTTGAGCTGCGAGGCCCGCAGCTTGACCAACTCCAGCAGCGCGTGCTCCAGCCGCCCCTCCGGGTAGGCGCTGAGGCGGAGCATGCGCTTGAAGCCCTCGGGGGCCAGGGTCGCGTAGTCGAGGCGAGCGGTCATGGGAGGCTCCTTTCAGCCACATCGATTGATGGCGCGCAACCGCGCCCACAAGAAAGACGAGGCGGCGGCCCCGAAGTGTGACAGCGGGCGGCGCTCGAATCGCGTACAGTGGTGCTGATGCTATTAATCTAGCCGAGGAGGGCTTCCGATGAGTCAACGACAGTGTCTGCATTGCGCCGCCCCGCTGGAGCCGGCCTTTCGCTTCTGCC
Organism: Herpetosiphonaceae bacterium; assembly: GCA_036406115.1. GTDB lineage: Bacteria > Chloroflexota > Chloroflexia > Chloroflexales > Herpetosiphonaceae > DASWWB01. The sequence goes on along the minus strand of DASWWB010000319.1, from coordinate 6,668 downwards.
CCTACTGCGGCCGGCCGGATTCCAGCGCCGGCGCCGCCACTCAGCGGCTCGGCGCGGGGGAGTGGCGCGCTGCGGGCGGCTACCTGGTGCGGCTCCACGGCGTCCAGGAGGGCGCGGCGCCGGGCGCCGGGCCGAACGGCGCGCCGGAGCGCTGCCTGCGCCTGGAGGTCGAGTACCGCAACCAGACTGCGGCGGCGCAGCGCTTCGCCCTCAGCCAGTGGACGCTGGCCGACGCAGCCGGCTACCGCTATGAGTTCGAGCTGCGCAATCAGTACTACGGGGAGCGCGCCGGCCAGCGCCTCGTCGAGGGCTTGCTGGCGCCGGGCGAGCAGGTTCGCGGCTGGGTGGCTTTCAAGCTGCCGCCCGGCGCGGTCGCCGAGCGGGTGATCTTTCGGCCGGGCTATCTGTCGGACGAGCAGGCGGTGCTCGGGGTGCGCTGACGGGGCGGCAGAAATTTCTGCCGCCCCGTCGGACTCAGCCGCGCCGCCGGCTAGACGCCGAACCAGACGCCGGAGAAGCCCATGAGCGCCAGCACGCCGATCACCGCCACCGCCAGCGCGCCGCGGCGCTGGGCCGGCGTGAGCTGGCGCAGCATCCAGTCCGGCTGTTGCTTGCCCAACATCATCGGCACGGCGATGGTGCAAGACCAGATAAAGATGATTCCCAGCACAATCGAGATATCAGCGGACATATCAGCGCCTCCTGCGTTCAACTGCGCGGCGAAAATGGCCGCGCAGATACAACGCGGGAGGCTGATCGAATCTTACAGGCGCCGCAGCAGCGTGTCGGTTTCGATCGAAATCCCTGCCGCCTGCCGATTGATTGTTGACAGACGCAACCATATGTGATATTGTTGCGTCTGTCAACGTTGCGCAACGCAACAAGGAGCTTCCGATGGATCTGCCAACCGCCGGCGCCACCCTGCGCCAGATCGCCCGCCTGCATCTTCAGCTCCAGCGCACGTCGGTGGCTTGCTGCGACGGCACCACGCAGACCGAGTGCGTCTTGCTTACCGAGGTCGGGCGATTGGCGCCGGCGACGCTCGCCGACCTATCGCGCCAGACCGGCCTTGACAAGAGCTGGGTGAGCCGCGCCGTCGAAGCCCTGGTCAAGGACGGGCTGCTCGACAAACAGCCCGGCGTCGCCGACCAACGCACCATCCAAATCACCCTGACCCCCGCCGGCGAGATTCGGCTGGCGGAGCTGCACGGCGTTCTGAACGGCCTGGCGGCCCAAGTCCTCGCCCACATCCCCGCCGACAAACATGCGCTGGTCGCCGAGGCGCTGGCGCTGCTCGAACAGGCCCATCAGGCCGTCCTGCTGGAGCCGATCCCGCCCGAGGGCGTGTGCGCGGCGGGCTGCTGAGCCCGCCACGCGCCTCTTTTTTTATCAGTCATATTGAATTTTTTCGATGAAAGGAGCCATCCGATGGCTGTTTCTCCTCTGCCGGTGGTCGTGATTGGCGCGGGGCCGGTCGGCCTGAGCGCTGCGGCCCATCTGATCGAGCGCGGCGCGACGCCCCTGGTGCTGGAGGCCGGGGCCGAGATTGCCGCCAGCATGCGCGAGTGGGGCCATGTCCGCCTTTTTTCGCCGTGGGCTTTCAATCTTGATCCGGCCTCGGTCCGCCTGCTCGAAGCCGCCGGCTGGCAGGCGCCCGATGCGACCGTCTACCCGACCGGCCAGGCGATTGTGGATCAATATCTCTCCCCGCTGGCGGCGCTGCCGGCGCTGGCGCCGCACATCCGCACCAGCGCCCGGGTCGTCGCCATCAGCCGCCAGGGGTTCGACAAGATGAAAACCCCGGGCCGCGACCAGGCGCCGTTTCTCGTGCGCTTCGAGACGCCCGCCGGCGAGGAGACCGTGCTGGCGCAGGCGGTGATCGACGCCTCGGGCACCTATCAATCGCCCAATCCGCTCGCCGCGAGCGGCCTGCCGGCGCCGGGGGAGCGCGCGGCGGCTGACCGGATTTTCTACGGCATTCCCGACGCGCTCGGGCGCCACCGCGACCGCTACGCCGGCAAGACGGTGCTGGTGGTCGGCAGCGGCCACTCAGCGTTCAACGCCCTGCTCGATCTTGCCGAGCTGGCCGGGGCGGCGCCGGCCACCCGCCTGCTCTGGGCGGTGCGCAAAAACGATATGCGGCCGGTCTACGGCGGCGGCGCCAACGACGAGCTGGCGGCGCGCGGCGAGCTGGGCCAGCGCATCCGCCAGCTGGTCGAGCGCGGCGCGATCAACCTGGTGACTGGCTTCCGGCTGGACCGGATCGCCGCCGACGGGGACCGGCTGCTGGTTGGCGGCGGCGAGGATGCGATGCACGGGGTCGATGAGATCATCGCCGTGACCGGGTTCCGGCCGGATCTCTCCCTGGCGAGCGAGCTGCGGCTGGACCTCGACCCGGCCGTCGAAAGCCCGCGGGTGCTGGCGCCGCTGATCGACCCGAACCTGCACAGCTGCGGCACGGTCCGGCCGCACGGCGCCGCCGAGCTGGCCCACCCGGAGGCGGGCTTCTACATCGTCGGCATGAAGAGCTACGGCCGCGCGCCGACCTTCTTGCTGCGGACCGGCTACGAGCAGGCGCGCTCGGTCGTGGCGGCGCTGTGCGGCGACCACGTGGCGGCGGCCGATGTCCAGCTGGTGTTGCCCGAGACCGGCGTCTGCTCGACCTCGTTCGGCGCGGGCGACAGCGGCGGCAGCTGCTGCGGGGCGCCTGTTGCCGTTCCCGCTGGGACGATCAGCCTGACGGATGCCATTCCGCTGAGCGCGGGCGGGGCGTGCTGTGGCTAAGCGGCATGGGGCGGGCGGCCAGCGCATCCTGGCCGCCCAGGCGGCGGGCTGGCGGATGGTCTATGCGTTGGGGCTGACCGAGCTCACCTCGTGGGGGATTGTCTACTATGCGTTCGGCGTCTTGCTCACGCCGATGGAGCGGGAGCTGGGCTGGAGCCAGGCGCAGCTCACCGGAGCCTTCGCGCTGGCCATGGTCGTGGCGGGCCTAGTCGCCATTCCTGTCGGTCGGGTGCTGGACCGCCATGGCGCCCGGGCGGTGATGACGATCGGCTCAGCGGCGGCGGCGCTGCTGGTCGCCGGCTGGGCCCGGGTCGAGACGCTGCCCGGCTTCTATCTGGTGTGGGCGGGCCTGGGAGCTTGCATGGCGGCTATCCTCTATGAGCCGGCCTTCCAGGTCGTCGCCACCTGGCTGCCGCAGGACCGCAGCCGCGCCATGACGACCCTGACGATCGGCGGCGGCCTGGCGAGCGTGATCTATATTCCCCTTGCCACCGCGCTGGCAAGTTCGCTGGGCTGGCGATCGGCGCTGCTGGTGCTGGCCGGGCTGCTGGCCGTGACCACGATTCCGCTCCATGCCCTCGTGCTGCGCGGCCTGCCGCCGGCCCAGCCGACCGAGGCTGAGGACTGGCCGCTGCCGGCTCCGGCCGCTGCGATCTCGGTGGGAACGGCGGTGCGCGGGGCGACCTTCTGGTGGTTTGCGCTCGGAGTCGCGCTCAGCACAGGCGCCACGATGACAATCAATGTCCATCTGGTGAGCTACGCGCTCCAGCATGGCGCATCGGCGGCGCTCAGCGCGACGGCCGCCGGGCTGCTGGGCGCATCGCAGATCCCGAGCCGCATCCTGATTGCCGCGCTGGGCCGCCGGGTGTCCTCGCACATGCTGATCCTGGGCCTCGGCGCGGCGCAGGCGCTCGCGCTCGGGCTGCTGCTCGCCATGCCGGCTCCCGGCGGCCTGCTGCTTTTCGCCGCCCTGTTCGGCGCGGGGTCGGGCGCGCTGACGCCGACCCGCGCGGCGCTGATGGCCGAGGTCTATGGCAGCGCCCACTATGGCAGCATCAGCGGGGTGCTGGCCTTCCTGACGACCCTGATCCGGGCCGGCGCGCCCGTCGCGGCGAGTTTGCTCGTCGCCCGGACGCAGAGCTATGCGCCGGTTTTGGCGGCGCTGCTTGCGGGGACGCTGCTCAGCGCCGGCGCCATGACCGCGGGCTGGCGTCAGCGGCCGGCGCGGCCCGCTCCCCCGGCCAATCCATCGCTTGAGCAAGGAGTTTCCGCATGAATTCGATCATTGTCATTGGCGCCGGGCAGGCCGGGCTGGCGGCCGGCTACTATCTCCGGCAAGCCGGGCTGCCGTTCCTGATCCTCGAAGCCGGCGCCGCGCCAAGCGGCTCGTGGCCGGCCTACTATGACAGCCTGACGCTGTTCTCGCCCGCGCGCTATGCCAGCCTGCCGGGCCACCCCTTCCCCGCCGCCGCCGAGACCTATCCCGGCCGCGATGCGATGGCCGCCTACCTCCGCGACTACGCCGCCCATTTCCAGCTGCCGATCCGCACCGAGACTCGCGTCGCCAGGGTCGAGCGCGCGGGGGGCGGGTTTGTGGTTCGCGGCGCGGCGGACGAGTCGTTCGCGGCGTCGGCGGTGATCGCGGCGAGCGGCGCCTTCGCCCGTCCGTTCATCCCCATCCTGCCCGGGCAGGACGTATTTCAGGGCCGGCGCCTGCACAGCGCCGCCTATCAGCGCCCCGACGATTTTGCCGGGGCGCGGGTGGTGGTGGTCGGCGCCGGCAATTCGGCGGTCCAGATCGCCGTCGAGCTGGGCCAGCGCGCGACGGGGGCCGGGCGCGTCTCGCTGGCGACCCGCCAGCCGCTGCGGTTCCAGCCCCAGCGCATCCTTGGGCGGGACATCCACTGGTGGCTGACCGTCACCGGGCTGGATTCCTACCCGCTCGACCGGCCGGGCGGCGGCTGGATTCGCCGGCGGGCCAGCGGGGCGGTGCTCGACACCGGCACCTATCAGGCGGCGATCGCCGCCGGCCGGCCCGATCAGCGCCCGATGTTCGCCGGGTTCACGCCAAACGGCGTGGTCTGGGCCGATGGCGCCGCCGAGGAGGTCGATGCGGTGATCTTTGCGACGGGCTACCAGCCGAACCTCGACTATCTGGCCGGGCTGAACGCCCTCGACGCGGCGGGGCGGCCGCTCCACCGGAGGGGGATGAGCACCGCCGTGCCGGGACTGGCCTACGTCGGCTTGGAGCAGCAGCGCACATTCGCCTCGGCGACGGTGCGCGGGGCGGGGCCGGATGCGGCTTGGATCGTGCGCGGCCTTCAGCGCGAGCTGACGCGGCCGGCGCGCTGCTGCGGCTGGCTGCCGGCGGTGCGGCCATGAGCGGCCCGCCGACGATCGACGCGCTCTGGGAACGCTGGCGCGGCCCGCTGCTGGGCTGGCTGCGGGGCAAGGTCGGCGATCCCCACGAGGCGGAGGATCTGCTGCAAGAGGTCTTTTTGCGCGCCCATCGCGCCCACGCGACGCTCCATGCCCCGGAGCGGGCGACGGCCTGGCTGTGGCAGATCGCGCGGAATGTGGTGACGGATGCCTATCGCCAGCGCCGCGAACAGGCGCCGCTGCCCGAAGACCTGGCGGCGCCTGCAGGCGCCGAGGCCGATACGCTGACAGTGCGCCAGCTCGCCCGCTGCGTGCGCCCGCTGCTGGGGCGGCTCGCCCCAGCGGATCGGGCGGCGCTGGAGCAGACGGCGTTTGAAGGGATGAGCCAGCAGGCGCTCAGCGCGGCGCTGGGCCTGTCTTTCTCCGGGCTCAAGGCGCGGGTGCAGCGGGCGCGCGGGCGGCTCCAGGCGCTGCTGCTGGCCTGTTGCGCGGTCGCGCGGGATCAGGCGGGCCGCTTGAGCGCGTATCGCCCGCTCGGCGGCGGGTGCGGCGCTGGCGGCTGCGCCGGCGGGGATGAGTCTTTTGGCGCGGGGTGCCGTCTCTCAGGACAGGAACCGCAATGAACCGCAAGGAGGATCCGATGAGCACGCCGAACCCATCCGCCCCGTCCGCCGCTGAGCTGATCCCGCTCGCCCCCGCGCCCGCTGCCGCCGAGCCGTCCGCCTGCTGCGGCGCGACCGAGCAGGCGACCTGCTGCGCGCCGAGCGACAAAGCCGCCTGCTGCGGCGCCAGCCCGGCCTCAACCTGCGGCTGCCGGAGCTAAGCCGGACGCGCGGCGCCGCCGGATGGGAATCCGGCGGCGCCGCGCGTTTGGGGCGAATCTGTGCCCCGGAAAAATCGTGCTGAGCTGGATGGAGACACGCCGCGCGCGGCCATGCGCTCAGCGGAACGGCGCGGCGTCCGGCCCCATCAGCGGCGAGCGCTCAAGCAGCTTTTTGACCACCCAGCCATCCTCGGGCACGCCCTCCCGCACAGCCTGGCAGAAGACCTCGACCAGATAGGCCCACCACATCGGCGTCAGCAGCGCCAGCTCCTCGGGCTCCAGCGGCGCGGCCTCGCAGTAGCCGCGGATGACCTCGTCGTATTTGCCGCGCCAGGCGAGGGCGAAGTCGCCGATGCGATAATCCCAGTGCGCCAGCTCGAAATCGAGGACGCCGGCGAGCCGCCCGTCGCGGAAGCGGAGATTCCAGGCCGTGAAATCGCCGTGGTTGACCAGCGCCGGCAGTCTGCCCGGCCGGAGCCTGGCGATGCGCTCGCGGGCGCGCTCAAGGTGCCAGCGCACGATCGGCGCTTCCTCCGGGTAGGCGGGCTCGCAGCCGGCCAGCAGCAGGTCGAGCCCCTGGTCGGCGAGAATATCGTCGCAGCGCCGCCAGCCCGGGCGCTGGCCCAGATCGGTCAGATGGCCCAGGTCGGCGTGGAGCGCGGCGAGCAGCCGGCCGCGGGCG
>DASWWB010000318.1:0-9942 GCA_036406115.1 Herpetosiphonaceae bacterium | reverse complement strand
CGGCGCCGCCGGCGCCTGCGAGGGCGCGCTTGCGGCGCGGGCCACCACCTGCTGCTGCTGCTGGGCCGCGTCGCCGTGGGCGGCGAAGGCTTGCAGCCGGGGATGCGAGGGCTGCTGGCCGGCCTGGGCCTGGCGCAGGGCGCTGATCAGCTCGCCGGCCCGCACCGGCCGCTGCACGGGATCCCGGGCGCAGCCCCACTCGATCACCGAGGCGACGTGGTGCGGGATGTTCGGCTCGATCTCGCGGATGGGCGTCAGCGGCGTGGTGATGATTTTGCTCAGCGCGACCACCGGGTGCGACTCGTGGTCCATGTAGGGGTTGTAGCCAGTCAGGGCCTCGTACAGCACCAACGACAGCGCGTAGATGTCGGAGCGGCTGTCGGCTCGCTTGCCCTGGGCCACCTCGGGCGCGATGTAGGCGATCGTGCCCGTCAGCATGCCCGTCTGCGTCAGCTTGGTCGAGTCGGCGGCGCGCGCGATGCCGAAGTCCGCCAGCACCGCCCGGCCGTCCTCGCGAAAGAGGATGTTGCTGGGCTTGATGTCGCGGTGGATGAAGCCCTTGGCGTGGGCGTGGTCGAGCGCGTTGCCGATGTCGATGCCAACCGCGATCACATCGCTGAGCGGAACGGTCCCATACTCGCGCATGCGCTCGGCCAGGCTGCCCCCCAGCACGAATTCCATCGCGATGAAGTGGATGGAGTCGTTGGGGTTCGCCGGGTCCGGCAGGACGCCGGTGTCGTAGAGATGGACGATGTTGGGGTGCTGGAGCGTGCGGACGGCCTTGGCCTCCTGGAAGAAGCGCTTGAGGGCCTCGGGCTGATGGGCGAAGTAGGGCGGCAGGATTTTGAAGGCCACATCGCCATGCGTGGGGTGGGTCGCCCGATAGACGATCGCCATGCCCCCGCGTCCAATCTCTTGGACCAGTTCGTACTCACCGATGCGTTGGTTGGTCATATTTTGCATAAGCTTCTCGCTTCGAGCTTAGGTGGTGAGCGGTGGTGGGTGGTCGGGTTCGCCCCTGAATTATCCATGGCCGGCGCCGATTCGGCAACTGGCTCGTTGTCAAGGGGGATCTTTCGTGCGCCCCTATTGTACGGCATAGTCGCCGAACATGCCAGCGCCGTTCAATTAATTGGTTTATACTCACTTTAGCTGGCATGGATCAAGCCCATGTCAAGCCCAAATCATCGCAAGATTAACTCAGCGCGCTGCGCGGGAGGGATTGATGGAAACAGCGACATTGGGCGGCGGCTGCTTCTGGTGCCTGGAGCCGATTTTCGCCGAGCTGCAAGGCGTCGAGCGGGTGGAGTCGGGCTACTCCGGCGGCAAACGGCCCAATCCGACCTACGAGCAGATTTGCACCGGCGCCACCGGCCACGCCGAGGTCGTCCAGGTGACGTTCGATCCGGCCAAGATTTCGTTTCGCGATCTGCTGGAGGTCTTTTTCACGATCCACGACCCGACGACGCTCAACCGCCAGGGCGCCGATGTCGGCACCCAGTACCGCTCGGTGATTTTCACCGCCTCGCCCGAGCAGGAGGCGACCGCCCGCCAGGCGATCGCCGAGGTCAACGCCTCCAAGCACTGGCCCTCGCCGCTCGTGACCGAGGTGGCGCCGCTTGAGGCCTTCTACAAGGCCGAGGACTATCACCAGGAGTATTACCAGCGCAACACCTTCAAGCCCTACTGCATGGCGGTGATCACGCCGAAGGTCGCCAAGTTCCGCCGCTCCTACGCCGAAAAACTCAAATAGCGGCGCCGACCGCCCCGCCGGCGCCCGCCGGCGGGGCGGTCGTTTTCCCCCCTCGCGTAACATTCGTCCCCCGCCCTGGTTAATCTTGATGTGACCGCGGCCACGCCGCCAGTTTCCCATCAGGAGAATCCGCAATGAGCCCACACGCAGCCCTCCGTCGCACGCTTCGCCCGCTGAGCTTGATTGGCTTCATCGCCCTGGTGTTAGGCTTGCTGCCGCTCGGGGCCGCGCCCGCCCGCGCCAACGGCGGGTCCGGCACGATCAGCGACACGGCCCGCGCCGTGACCTGGACGAGCACCTTCTCGCCGATCGTCACGCCCGATCCGTCGGCCTGCACCGCCGCCAACTGCGACACCTACGCGCTCACCGTCGCCATCCCCGCCAATTACTGGGACACCCACGAGGGCGGCGTCACGGTCGAGGTCTCCTGGGCCGGCTCTGGCAACGACTACGATCTCTACATCCAGAAGGACGGCCAGGAGATCGCCAGCTCAGCCAGCGGCGGCACCACTGCCGAGTCCGTCGACCTGGGCAAGGCGGCGCCCGGCGTCTATCAGATCCAGATCGTCGCCTACCTGACGACCGGCGCCGCCGTGACCGGCCGCGTCACGCTCACCGCCACCGAGGTCCCCGCTGGGATGATCTTCCCCGAGACCGACGCCGAGATCCTGCGCGAGCTGACGGTCGATTATCCGCTCAACGTGATTTTCGTCGGCTACCAGCCGACCGCCGCCGAGGTCGAGGAGCTGCGCGCCTGGATCCCCGACCGCTACCGGCCGACCGTCGCCACCAAATCGCCGCCCGGCGACGAGACCCAGAACACCGGCGCCTCGCTGCTCAACTGGAACAAGAACCACTTGATCACCAGCGTGCCCTACTTCGAGCCCATCCGCTACAACTACAAGCTGCGCATCCTGGTGGCGGACGAGGGCTACGCCCGCGCGCTGTTCCAGGTGGCCGAGAACAACACCGCCCCGGGCCAGGCGTTCCACGGCAACACCTTCGGTCCCAATCTCCAGGCCTACAACACGCAAAAAGGCGCGCTGCGCGTGGCCTACAAAACCCAGCTCGGCGATCCGAACCCGGCGGCCTACGCCGTCGCCGACGCCACCAAGACGGATCTGATCGACGCCTACGCTGTCGAGGATTGGATCTTCAACTCGCGCTTCGACGCGGCCCTGGGCTGCTCGTTCAAGGTCGCCTACTCGGCCTACGCCGAGCCGGCCGGCACCTGCTACTCGCCCTCGATCCTCAACCCCGACCCGGCCGCCTACCACGATCCGTTCTACGACAAGAACGGCCTGAACATCGACCGCATGCCGCAGGGCGCCAGCGCCGGCTCGTCGCTGTTCTTCTTCGACACCTTCACCCCGGCCTACGCCGGCGACTATTTCCGGCCCAACGCCTACCACACTTGGGGCACCGACAAGGTGATCGGCGGCGCGATCGACCCGCGGCCGGCCGAGGATGGCGGCTCGTGGCGTATCACCGATCCCGATAACAAAGGTTGGGACGGCATCGACTGGGCGCGGACCTGGGGCGGCCGCTACCGGATGCACTTCATCGATCTGGGCGCCGCGCCCAACACCTACGAGTCGGCGGCCTGGCTCAGCACCCGCGTCGCCCAGTCGTCGGATTATCCGTTCGGCGACCCGCCGATCTGGCAGTACAAGGCCGATCCGCAGTGGGGCCAGGCCGGCGATGTCTGCCAGGGCGCCACGACCGACTACACCGGCGGCACGCCCTGCCGCATGATGCCGCGCCTGGGCCGCGACGTCGCCTACAGCCTGTTTTTCCGCATGACACCCGGCTACCTCTACCGGCCCATCCCGCGCGGCGACACCTACTGGCTGGCGGTGACAAGCTGGACCGAGTTCTACTCGCGGCCCCAGAATGTCAACGGCATCATGATCGGCGCGCCGGCCTACGGCGACTGGTGGACTAACACCGACAAGCTGTACAAGATCAATGATGTCACCGACCCGACCTACGATCCGCGCCGCGACGACGTGCTGCGCTGGCTCTCGTCGGCCACGCCCTACGCCCGCTGGGTCGGCCGCAAAAACCAGGTCATCCCGCTCTACGATCCGACCACCAACCTGCCGACCGGCAGGCGGCTGGACACCTCGCCCAAATACGAGGACCTGCCGGCGCCCGAGTTCCACGCCCAGGCCAGCGTCGGCGGCGGCGCGATCTTCGTCCCCGAGCCGCTGTACGACGAGACGCGCCCGGTGACCGTCACCTACGCCGGCAGCGTCGTCAATCTATCTGAGATCTCGAATGTGGTGGAGAAAACCAAGGCCAAGGGCCTGACCGGCGCCGCCAATGATTTTTCGGTGCCCTACGAGCCGCTGCGCGACTATATCGACGAGCACCGGCCGGGCATCGCGGACGTGGTGCCTGGCGTCAATACCATCCCGGCGATTAATATGGTCTTCGAGGATATCTACACCTGGGCGCTGCCGGTGATTGTCGGCGGCATCGCTGCCGGCACCGAGGACGGCGAGGCCTGGGGCGTCTTCAACAATGTCAACGATCGCGTCAAATGGGACCAGTCGCACTATCCGCCGTGCCAGCTCGGCCAGACCACCAAGTGTTCGACCAACACCCCGGCTCTGCCGACCCAGTCCGGCGGCAGCGGCTTCTCCTACACGATCGAGCACGAGGCCGCCCACAACCTGGGCCTGTCCCATCCCCACGACGGCGCCTACGGCGTGGACCGCTGTCCCGACGACGATCCCGATCCCGCGCGGCGCGGCCAGTGGGAGTGCTATTGGACCGGCCTCGGCTGGCTGCTGGACAGCTCGGCCGCCCCGACGACCTACGCCATGAGCTACCGGCCCTACGAGGTCGAGGACCAGGACGCGCTCCAGCGCGGCCACGCCGCCGAGTACCTGCTCTCGGCCCAGGAATCGCTGCGCCAGCGCCTGCTCGACGAGGCCGCCGCCGGCCGCACCACGCCCTCGCCGGCCTTCGAGGCCGCCTTCGCCGCCATGAAGCAGTGGCGCGCCCAGGCCGGCGCCCTGTTCCGGGTCGGCGATTGGCTGCATGCCGAGTACGCCGCCCGCAATGCCGCCATCGCCGCCCGCGGCATCCCGCAGACGGGCGCCAACACGATCGACCCGCGGCTGGTCGAGGCCGGCCAGGTCTTCTACTTCAACATCCGGCCCCAGCGCTCGTACGCCGATCAGATCGTGCCCTGCATGGTCGCGGTGGCCAAACGCGGCCCCAACCAGGCCCGGCCCGGCGATCTGATCGACTATTCGTTCCGCGTCGAGGTCCAGGGCGCCACGACCATGAACAGCGTGGCGGTCAGCGACGCGCTGCCGCCGGGCCTCTCCTTTGTCAGTGTCAGCGCCGGCGGCGTGATCAGCGGCAACACCGTCACCTGGCAGCTCGGCGACATCCCCGACGCCCAGGGCCGCGACCTGGCGCTGCGGGCGCGGGTCAGCCCCGGCGCCGCGCTCGGCAGCCAGATCGTCAACGTGGCCGAGGGCTCCGCAGCCAAGCTTGGCCGCAGCCCGAGCACCGTCGTCGTCACCAGGATCGTCGCGGTGATCCGCAACGTCCTCTATCTGCCCTCCGTCCGCGCCAACCGCTAGCCGACACACGCGGCGGCCCGCCAGCCTCCCAGGCTGGCGGGCCGCGTTTCTTTTAGATGATCTTGTCGTCGGTGCCGGCGAGCTGGCGGAGGTACTCGGTCTGGCCGGCGTGCCAGGTTTCGTGGAAGTAGAGGAAGAACAGGTGCTTGGCGACGGTCGTCGGGCGCGCGTAGGGGATGATCTCGCGTTCCAGCTCGGCGGGCGAGATGCGGGCGAGGGCGGCGGCGATCAGCTCCTGACCCTGCTCCAGCAGGCCGATCAGCTCGCCGAGCTGGAGGACGCCGGGCGTCGCCTCGGTGAGCGGCGCCGACTCGCGGGCGTAGGGCGCGCCGCGCTCGCCGAGCAGCGGGGCCTCGCCGAGCAGCTCGAGGATCTGGTCGCGGTGCTGGCCCAGGTGGCCGACCACCCAGTTGAGGCGGTTGCCGCGGAACGGCAGCGGCAGCAGGCTGTCTTCTTGGCTGAGGCCGGCGGTCTGCATTTTAATGATCATAACATTGCGGTTGAAGGCTTCGGCCAGCTCGTCGGGGGCGATCATCGGCATCCTCCAGGCTGCGAATAGCTCATTTGTGCGCCAGTATACGGCGGCGGGCCGGGCGCGTCCAGGCCTAAAACGCCCCGGCGCCGAGTTTCCTCGGCGCCGGGGCGTTCCTCGCAGATTTCGTTGTTGGATGGGCTGGGGACCTCCTTAGCGATTGTTGTGAAGGGCGGTGATCAGTTCGCCGTTGGTCGTATCGCCGCTGAGTTCCCAGAAGAAGGCGCCGCCAAGGCTCTGCTGGCGCTTGTAGGTCATCTTCGAGGCGATCGTGCCGGGCGTATCGTAGCTCCACCAGTTGTTGCCGCAGAAGGCGTAGGCCGTGCCGCCGACGGTGCCGGTGGCGGGGCAGCTGTTCTTCAGGACCTTGTAGTCCTCGATGCCAGCTTCGCAGCCGGTGCCGGTGCAGGGGGCGGGGCCGGTGGCGGTGCCGCCGGGGGCGCTCTGGCTCACGCCGGTCCAGCCGCGGCCGTAGAAGCCGATGCCGATGAGCAGCTTGCTGGCCGGCACGCCCTTGCCTTTGAGCTTCTGGATCGCGGCGTCGGTGTTGAAGCCGGCGGCCGGGATGCCGGGGTACGAGGTCAGCGGCGAGTGCGGGGCGGTCGGGCCCTGCGGCGAGAAGCCGCCGAAGTAGTCGTAGGACATCACGTTGTACCAGTCGAGGTACTGGGCGGCGCCGCCGTAATCGGCTGCGTCGATCTTACCGCCATTGGAGCCGTCGGCGGTGATGGCGGCGGTGATCAGGAAGTTGGAGCCGAAGCGGGTGCGCAGGGCCTGGCTCAGGGTCTTGAACGAGCTGAAGCCGCTGGTGTCGCAGCTGAGGCCGCAGGCGTTCGGGTACTCCCAGTCGATGTCGATGCCGTCGAACACGTCGGCCCAGCGCGGGTCCTTGATCAGGTTGTAGCACGAGTTGGCGAACGCGGTGGGGTTCTGCGCGGCCTGGCCGAAGCCGCCCGACCAGGTCCAGCCGCCGAAGGAGAACAGGACCTTGATGTTCGGATAGGCCCGCTTCAGCTTGCGCAGCTGGTTGAAGGAGCCGCGGAGGGCGCCGGTGTCCCAGGTGTCGGCGACGCCGTCGACGCTCTCGGCGGCGCTGTAGAAGCGGTCGTAGTCGGCGTAGGTGTCGCCCAGGACGCACTGGCCGTTGGTGACGTTGCCGAAGGCGTAGTTAATGTGGGTCAGCTTGGAGGCCGAGCCGCTGGTGACGATGTTCTTGACGTGGTAGTTGCGGCCGTAGACGCCCCACTGCACGAAGTAGCCGAGGAGCTTGTTGCCGCCGGGCTGCGGGGTGGCGGTGGGCGTGCCGGGAAGCGGCGTGTTGGTCGGGCGCGGGGTCGGCGTGGCGGTGCCGGGGACCGGCGTGTTGGTCGGGCGCGGCGTGGCGGTCGGGGTGACGCCGGTGCAGGGACCGAGATCCTCCCAGACGCCCGAGGTGGTCACGCCGGGCTGCTCGCCCTGGGTCCACCACTTGGCGCGCCAGGTGCGGTTGTTATGCGAAACGGTGTTGCCCTGGGTGTAGACGGCGGTCGAGTTCCAGGCCGGGGCGCTACAGCCGCCGGGCGGAGTGGTCGGCGTCGCCGTGCCGGGCCGCGGGGTCGCGGTGGCGGTGGGCGGGGTGGTCGGCTGGGTGCCGCCGGTCGGCTGCCACAGCGCCGGAGCGGCGACGGGGTTCCAGCCGGCCTGCGAGGTGTGGGCCTGGATCGCGCGGTAGTCCGCCGACTGATAGGTGACCACGTCGCCGACATTATAAGGATAAGAGTTCGGGTTCCAGGCGGGAGCGGCGGAAGCGGTCCGGGTGAAGAGACCCACTGAGACCAGCAACATCATTACCATCATTAAAGAGATGGCCCGAGACCATCGGAGGCTAAACCACGTCATTGCGGAAGTCCTTTCTTGTCTACGGTGTTGGCTGACGCCCGTTGTCAACTGCTGTGTGTGGATTGAACCCTGAAGGCCACCTGCCAAGCCGCCTGCTTTGAAGCGCGCTTTGCCGGTCGGTTGGTCGGGCCTCCTTTCAGTATTCAGTCCATTGAGTTGACGAAATCATCTTATAACATGTCTTTAAGGATTGTCAATACCCATATTTTACCGAATTTAAATCTCATTTCCGCCCCCGAACCCCAGCCTATTAACGCAATTTACGGGTGAATCTTAAAATTGCCCTGATGATATACTTGACAATGAGGGGGCGGATCGTTTATACTTCCTTTAGTAAGTTCAATGGACTAAAGACTATGTCACCACTTGAAAAAGCAACCCGCGAACATACCAAATCCCACAACCGGCGCCTGATCCTGCGCACGATCTACGACCAGGGCGAGATCAGCAGGGTGGACATCTCGCGCCAGACCCAGCTGACCCGCACGACGGTCTCGGGCAATGTCTCCGAGCTGATCGACGAGGGGCTGGTGCGCGAAGTGGGGATTGTCGAAGCAGTGGTCGGCAAGCCGCCGACACTGCTGAGTGTGGTCGAGGATGCCCGGCATCTGCTGGGGCTGGATCTGTCGGGCGGCCACCTGCGGGGCGCGGTGGTGAACTTGCGGGGCAAAGTGCGCTACGAGGCGAGCATCGCCCTGAGCGGCCAGAGCGGCCAGGCGGCGCTGGAGCAGGTCTACGCCCTGCTGGAGCAGCTGATGGCCAGCACCGACAAGCCGCTGCTGGGGATCGGGATCGGCACCAGCGGCCTGGTCGACACGCCGTCGGGGGTGATCCGCCAGGCGGTCAACCTGGATTGGCACCAGCTGCCGATCCGCGACCTGCTGTCCCAGCGCTACCGGCTGCCGGTCTACGTGGCCAACGACAGCCATGTGGCGGCGATCGCCGAGCACACCTTCGGCCGCCACAAGAACCTGCCCAACCTGCTGGTGGTCAAAGTCGGCTGGGGCATCGGCATGGGCCTGATGCTCAACGGGCGGCTGTTCTACGGGGACGAAGGCGGGGCGGGGGAGATCGGCCATGTGGTGGTGGCCGAGCACGGGCCGATCTGCCGCTGCGGCAACTTCGGCTGCATGGAAACCGTCGCCAGCTCGCAGGCGATCCTGCAACAGGCGCGGATGCTGACGATCCACCATCCCGGCTCGCGGCTCAGCCAGCTTGCCAAGGGCGAGCTGACGATGGAAGATGTGATGACCGCCTGGCGCGAGGGCGAGCCGCTGCTCCAGCCGCTGATCGCCAACGCCGGGCGCTACCTGGGGGTCGGCCTGGCCCACGTGGTCGGCGCGCTGAACATCCGGCATGTGCTGATCGCCGGGTCGGTGGCCGAGTTCGGCCCCACGCTGCTTGAGCCGCTGGCGGCCCAGGTCCGGCAGCGGACGCTGGCCACCCTGGCGGCCCAGGTCCAGATCGAAGCGAGCACCCTCGGACCCTCGATTGTGAGCCTGGGAGCTGCGGCGTTGTTGCTGGCTCATGAGCTTGGCTTGAACCAATTTCCCTAGGCGAGGACACCATCTATGTACGCACACACATCTCCAAGCTACGTTGTCGGCGTGGATGTCGGCGGGACGAAGATCGCGACGCTGCTGGTGGACCAGCGGCGCCAGGTGTGCGGCCACCTGACCGTGGCCACCGACCTGACCAGCCCCCAGCACACCCTGACCTGCATCATCGACGCCATCCGCGCCACCTTGCGCCAGGGCAACGTCGAGCCGGAGCGGCTGCGGGCGATCGGCCTGGGCATCCCCGGCCAGGTCGTGCCGACCACCGGCGTGGTCAAGCTGGCGGTCAACCTGGGCTGGGACGCGATGCCGGTCGGCGCGCTGATCAACGCGGCCTTCGGCGTGCCGTGCGTGCTGGAGAATGATGTGCGGGCGGCGGCCTGGGGCCTCTACCGCATGGGACATGTCGACGACGCTCAAAGCCTGGCCTATGTCAGCATTGGCACTGGTATTGCTGCAGGGCTGGTGTTAGACGGCCGCGTTTATCGCGGATGGTCGGGCATGGCGGGGGAGATTGGACATAGTTGTGTCGATCCCAGCGGCCCCCGCTGCGCCTGCGGCCAGCACGGCTGCCTGGAGGCGATGGCCGCCGGCCCGGCGATCGCCGCGCTGGCCGCCGAG
>DASWWB010000317.1:0-1696 GCA_036406115.1 Herpetosiphonaceae bacterium | reverse complement strand
CTCGGGGCTGCCCGCCAGCCGCCCGCGCTCCAGCTCGGCGAGCGACCGCACCGACAATCCCGCCTGCCGCGCCAGATCGCCGCGTGACAGGCGCCGC
Source organism: Herpetosiphonaceae bacterium (assembly GCA_036406115.1). Lineage (GTDB taxonomy): Bacteria > Chloroflexota > Chloroflexia > Chloroflexales > Herpetosiphonaceae > DASWWB01. Next base: position 1,599 of record DASWWB010000317.1, on the reverse strand, counting down.
GCCTCGCGGACCAGGCGCAGATTGGGCAGCAGCAGGCCGCCGCTCCCGTCAGCTTGCGGCTCCTGCGCCTGGCGGTAGACAATCCACATGCCAGCCATCGAGACCAGCGTGCCGATGCCGACGATCCAGGTGATCGGCGCCGTCGGATCGCCGAGCCTGCTGGAGAACAGTGGCATGATCAGGAACAGATTCACGTTGGTGAGACCGTGGGCCAGGGTCACGCCCAGGATGGATTTGCTCCAATCAACCAGATAGGCAAAGAGCAGACCGACGAGGAACACGAACACCACGTCCATCACCGACTGGTAGCCGATGTGCAGCACGCCGAACAGCAGCGCCACGTAGAACAGGCCGGCGGTGCGCTTGAGCACCGGCGTCGCCAGGCGCTGCAACAGGCCGCGGAAAATCAGCTCCTCGGTGAAGCCGGTGAAAATCGTCAGCACGATCGCCGTCAGCGCCACCGACTGGGCCGAAAAATCGGCCATGATCGGCTTGGGCTTGAGGATGACGAACTCCAGCACGCCCAGGCCGAAGCCGATGCCGATCAGCATCAGCTGCGCCCGCAGATTGCCGCGCCGTAGCCCTAGCTCGCGGGGGGGCAGCCGCAGCTGGCGGGCGATCAGCCAAGTCGCCATCAGCAGCGGGATCGACACCAGCGGATACCAGGTGATCTGCGGCACGGTGGTCAGCGGCAGCGACAGCGACAGCAGCCGGATCAGCGGCGCCAGGGTCAGGCCGAGGCAAAGCTTGCGCTCCTCCTCGCTGTTGCTCAGCGACCCTTGGGCCACCAGGCCGATCAGCACCGCCGCGTGGAGCGCCAGGCCGATCTGCACGCTGGCGATCGGCGAGATCAGCCCCGGCGCGACCGCCGCCGTCAGCAGCTCGCCGAGCGTGATCAGGCCGAGATAGCCCCAGAGCAGCCAGACCGACATGCCGCTGGCCGCCGGCAGCGGCAGCGGCTGCGGCAGCGTGATGGTCGCTGGCTGCGCTGCTGCCGTCGCCGCTGAGGCCAGGGCGCCCGCCAGGGGCGCGCGCGCGAGCGGGGCGGCCAGGGTTGATGGGCCTGCCAGCGCCTCGGGCGTCATCGGCAGCTCGCCCAGGAAATTCAGCAGATTGGCGGAGGCTGCGGCGCTGGCGACAGGCGCCTCTGCCTCGCCAAGCGGCGCGATGACCGCGGGCTCGATGTCAAGCGCCAGATCCGCCGCCGCAACCGGCGCGATCTCCTCCAGCGGAGCGGCGGCCGTGGCGGCGGCCTTGCGATCCAGCGGCGCCGCGAGCGGCCACTCGGCGGCGATCACCGCCGCGATCCGCTCGGCGGCCAGCGACACCAGCTCGGCGGCGACGGCCAGGGTCGCGGCCTCGGCGCGGGCGGCGATCGTCGGTAGGATGCGCTCCGCCAGCGGCGCCATTCGTTCGGCGGCGTGCCAGGCTTCGTCAATCCCCGCCGGCAGCGGCAGCGCGGCCAAGCTCTGGGCTGATAGCAAGAGCCGGTCCGGCGCCCCGGTCTGCCGGGCCAGCGGCGCGGCGGCGAGCGGGAACGCTGCGACGGGCCGAAGCGGCGGCAGAAGCGCGGCGGCTGGCGGCTGGGCGGGGACGAGC
>DASWWB010000316.1:0-4836 GCA_036406115.1 Herpetosiphonaceae bacterium | reverse complement strand
CCGCCTGCAGTTAAAACGCGATCGGCAGGGCCTCCAGGCCGCGGACCAGCGGCGTGGCCCGCCAGCGCAGGCGATCAGCCGGCACGGCTAGGCGCAGCTCGGGGAGCCGCCGCAGCACCGCAGGAATCGCGATCTGCCCTTCCAGCCGGGCCAGCGGCGCGCCCAGGCAAAAGTGGCTGCCCTGCCCGAAGGCCAGGTGCCGGTTGTGCTCGCGCGTGAGATCAAGGACATCGGGACGCGCGAACGCCCGCCCGTCGCGATTGGCCGCCGCCAGGCAGCCGAGCACCATGTCGCCGCGGCGAATCGCCTGGCCGGCAATCACGACATCCTCGATGGCGTAGCGTTCGGTTGATTGCTCAACCGGATTGACGAAGCGCAGCAATTCCTCGATGGCCGGCTTGGCCAACGCCGGTTGCTCGCGCAGCGCTGCCAGCTGGTCTGGATGTTCAAGCAGAGCCAGGATCCCCGAGGCGATCAAATTGGCGGTGGTTTCGTGGCCCGCCACCAGCAGCAGAAACACCATCGACATCGCCTCGTCCTCGCTCAAACGGTCGCCCGCATCTTCGGCCTGGACCAGGGCCGTCAGCAAATCGTCACGCGGGTCCAGGCGCCGCAGATTGAGGTGGCGGCGAACATAGCGGGAGAACGCCATGACGGTGGGCATCAGCCGCACAATGCTGAGGCGGGTTAGCGGCTGGAGCAACACCCTGGTCCAGCGCGTAAACAGCGCCATGTCGGCGCGTGGCACGCCGAGCAGCTCGACGATGACCGTCAGCGGGAGCGGCAGCGCGAAATCGCGGACCAGATCGACCTCCTGGCCGGCAGCGGCGCGGCGGACCATCGCCGCGAGCAGCTCATCGGCCATGTGCTGGATTCGGCCTTCGAGCTGGGTGATGCGCGCTGGCGTGAAGGCCTTGTGGACCAGCCCACGCAGCCGGGCGTGGTCGGGGTCGTCCAGGTTGAGCATGGTGCGCTCCAGCCCGCGCAGCGTCGCCGGGAGCCAGGGGTTCTTCGCGGCGTCTCCCGCCTTGAGCGCGCGCGGGCTTTTGATGAAACGATCATCCTTGAGGAAGGCCAGCACGTCATCGTAGCGGGTGAGCATCCAGCCTTCGAGCAGCCCGATCTTGACCCGGGAGACCGGATGGGTCTCCCGCAGGTAGCGGTAGATCGGCAACGGGTTCGCCTTGAAATCCGCATCGGTAATATTCAACGGACGGCGGCCCCAGGCAGTCGCGGCGTGGCCAAACATGGTGGTGGACATGGTTCGCTCCTTCGTTCGTGTCCGAGGCCGTCGGCATGGTCCGGCGGCCGCCGCTCGATCATCGACACCTGCGTCGCCGGCAGCGTGCCGAGGATGGATTGGAGGTGATGAGATGGGTGCGATCAGTGTTGGGAATGGAAAGGCCAGCATCGCCCTGCACTGGCCAGTTTCGCGGGTATACTAGCACGGACCGTAGGGAGCGTGTGTCAGCAGGTGGAAGCTGCTTGATGACGCTTGTGGGCGGAATCGGTTGGGCAGAACCAGCCAAAACAGAACCCCACGGTCTGTCGGACCACGGATCCGCCATCATAGTCCCGCGCGATTCTCTGTCCGCTACCATCCCCGCCGCCAGCGAGAAGCGATACCAACGAGCGAAGGAGTTGCGCTATGGACCGTCGCCCACCCGCCCCCCGTGGAGCCGCCGTCGGACGGCTCACCGCCCGCCCCGCCACTGACCCGGCACGCGGGACGCGTCCCTGCGGCCTTATGTCGCTCGACCAGCCCGGCCAGCGCACGAGCCTGCTGTTGGTGCCAGCGGACTATGATCCACGCACACCAGCGCCGCTGGCGGTGCTGTTCCATGGCGGCGCCGGCACCGCCGCCCAAGGCCTCGGCCTGCTCCAGTCCCACGCCGACACGCATGCCATGCTGCTGCTCGCTGTATCCGCGCGCGACCAGACCTGGGATCTCCTGCTAGCGGGCTATGGGCCGGATGTCGCCGTGCTCGACCAGGCGCTTGCCCATGTGTTCGCCCGCTACGCGATTGATCCGGCCCGCATTGCGGTGGGGGGCTTCTCCGACGGCGCCTCATACGCGCTCTCCATCGGCCTGGGCAACGGCGATCTGTTCACTCATATCCTAGCGTTCTCGCCCGGTTTCATGGCACCGGGGTCGCTGCATGGCGCGCCGCAGATCTTTCTCACGCATGGCATCGACGACCAGGTGCTCCCAATCACGCGCTGCAGCCGGCGGATCGCCTATTGGCTGCGGCAGCGCCGGTATGCGGTGACATACCTGGAATTTGCCGGGCCGCACGCGGCGCCCGAGGCGCTGCGGAGCGCCGCCGCCGACTGGTTCCTGGGGCGCTGAGCCGGTTCCCAGGCAGGGTCTTTCAGAGCGGCCGGCAGCCCCAGGCACTGGCGGCGCGCCGCATCAGGGCGGTCAGTGCCGGCTGCCAGTCCTGACGATGTGCGCCGCTCGACCAGCACGCACAAATGTGCGATACTGCATCGACAGTGTGACCCGGCGCCCCCGGCGGACGATAGCCCGGTGGATCACACTCGGAGAACTCATCGTTGCAGGAGGGAGACCATGACACTTCCGTGGGCACATGCAGTGTGGCAGCAATATGGCGCCGCCATTGATACGCTGGCCGATGTCATCACCCGCTGCCCGGATCACCTGTGGACGTATGCCGTGTGGGAAGACTCCGACGATGCGCGCTACGGGCAGTTCTGGTTTGTGGCCTATCACACCCTCTCGTGGCTGGATCTGTTTTTGACGGGCTCGCCGGACCGCTTCGTCCTCCCACCGCCCTTCATTCGCGGGCAACTGCCGGATCAGCCGTATACCAAAGACCAAATTCTGACCTATCTTGGGGCGTGCCGGCAGCGCTGCAAGGCCACACTCCTGGCGATGACCGAGGAACAAGCGCAGCGGCGCTGTGTGTTTGACTGGATGGAGCCGAGCTATGGTGAACTCCAACTCTACGGCATGCGCCACACCCAGGAACATGCGGCGCACTTGAGCCTGGTGCTTGGCCACCAGCAGGTTCCTGGGCTTGACTGGATTGCGCAGGCCAGGGATGACAATGCGGGCATGCCCCACGAGATCTGAGCCCCGAGGCGGCACCAGGAGCCTCCGCGAGGCCGATCACGCACCGCCCTGGGCGAAGGTGGCATACCCTGGCCGCTCGCTCAAGTCGCCGCAGGGCATCACGCGAGCGCGCGTGGCGGGAGGGATGGATGAAACGCACCATCACGCTGCGGGTGCGCGGCGATATTGTCGATATCACCTGCCCGCAGATCAACTATGCCACAACCGTCAGCAATTGCATGATTGTCGATGCCACCGACGATACCATCATCGATACTGGTCGGACCTGGGATGCTTTTGGCCGCCACCAGCAGGCCGCCAACCCAACCTGGCGCGCAGTGGTGCCGTTTGCGGTGCCAGCGGTCGATCATGCGTGGATTCCCCACTTTATCATCTACTATCAGGTCGAGATTGAAGAAACCCACCGGCCGTCTCGCTGGTGGCACCTGCCCCGCTGGGAGCGGGATGAACTGAGGCTGGAGTGGCCGGACTACGATCGGCTGCCCCATAGCGACCAGGAAACCATCAGCGCCAATCTGCGCTGGCTCCAGCTGCGGCGGATCAATGGGCGCCCGCCGCTGCCAGCGCGACGAACGCTGCGCCGCACGGTGGACGAGGTGGGTCTCCTGGTGCTGCTGCTCGTGCTGGTATGGACCATCGTGGTGGCGCTCCTGCGGTAGGGGCGCCGACCGCCGGCCCGCACCCGCGGTGGCTCGATCCGGCATAAGCTCCTCGGGGGCAACGACCCACCAAGGCTCGGCCGCTCCGGTATACTGGTACAATAAAACCACCTGCGGAGAGAACAGCTGATGTATTCCACCCCACCTCCACTCCCGCCGACGGGACTACGGCGCTGGTGGCGCGATCTGTGGCGCCCAGCAACACCAAAACGGATCGACTGGATCAACTTTGTTGCGCTGCTGGTCTTCAGCGTCGCCGTTACCACGTCCTATCCAGTGCTGGCGCTTGATCGGAATGGGGCCTGGGGGGGTCTTTCTGGCGTTCGGAGGCTTTGTCACCAGAAGCGCCGCCGAGGTGCTGCCGCCAGGGTGGGCGGTGCTGACCGGAAGCTTGCGCCTCCTCACGATCATCGTCTGGGTTGCGGGGGTCAGCCTCTGTCTCCTTGAAGCCATCACGTAGGCCATAGCAGCCACCCCACCTGCGGAGCCACGCGATCGTTCATGGAACTCGCTGGGGCGAAGGGGGCGCGCCGCACACAAAGGATCACTGCCATGTATTCCGTTCCGCCCATCCCGCCCGATCCCGCCGCTCGGTGGCCCCGGACCCTCTTCCTGGCGCCGCGCCGCCGCGCCACCGATCGCCGGCTCCTCATCGTGCGCCTCGCGTTGGTCGCCATCCAGGTGGTCATTTTCTGGGGGATAGACCTGTGGGTGTCCACATGGGCGCTGCTCGCGCTAACCTGGGCCGCCTTGGTGCTGGGGCCGCTGGCGGAGCTGCTGCCGGCCACCTGGCAGCGACCCGCGAGCGCCCTCCGCGTTGGCCAGGCCGTCCTGTGGGTGGTCGTGCTGGGGGGCTATGTGGCTCTCCGGATCCTGCGGTAAGCCTCTTGCTTCAACCATCTGAAGGAGCTGCGATGTACGAATCACCACCACCCGACCGGCTTCCGCTGCGGATTAACTGCCTCATGCTCATTATTGGCGTCATCGTTGTTATCGGGTGCGGCACCATTGGCATGTGGCTATTCTACGACCCACCCGTTATCATGACCCCTTGATGGAGCGTCACCCGATCGCGCTGCT
>DASWWB010000315.1:0-2182 GCA_036406115.1 Herpetosiphonaceae bacterium | reverse complement strand
GCGGCCTGGAGGGCGTGGCGCTGGGCTTTGTCGCGGCGCTGGCGCTGGAGGCGGCGTGGATGGCAGGCGTGGTGCGCCGGGCGGTCGCCGCTCCCGCCGGAGACGCTGCCGGCGGCGCCGCCCCGCTGCTCGCCGAACAGTCGTGAGGAACCGACCGATGCCCCGATGCCTGTCGCTGCCCGTCCGCGCTGCTCTGCTGCTCGGCCTGCTGCTCGCCGCGCTCCGGCCTGCGCCGCCGGCTGCCGCCCAATCCGCGCCCACCGCCACGCTCGATTTCGATCGGCTCGGCTTCGCCGAGGCCCGGCTGCGCGGCCCCTCGGACACCGCCTACCTTGAGTTCGGCCTGCCGGCCTCCTGGCAGCCGGATGGGCTGGGCGAGCTTCAGCTCAACATCGTCGTCGCCTTCGCCGGCGGCGCCCCGCCGCCCCCGCCCAGCTCCGCCATCTCGCCGACCGGGAGCCCGCTGGGCGGGCCGCCGCCGCGCACGGTCGCCGGGACGCTCTACGCGCAGCTCAACGATGTCACCCTCGGCGCGCTGACGCTGGATCAGCCGGGCGAGCAAAGCCTGTCGCTGCCGGTGCCGGCCCTGGCGCTCACGCCGTCGGCCGAGGGCGGCCGCCACCTGCTGATCCTGCGGCTGGAGACCAACGAGCGCTGCCAGAGCGACGATTTCACCAGCATTGTGATCCGCGACAGCTCGTTCCTGCGCATCTCCCGCCGCATCGCCCCGCCGCCGCTCGACCTGGCGGCGCTGCCGAGGCCGATCATCCAGCGCTCGTTCGAGCCCGACGCGGTGACGATCGTGGTGCCCGACGAGCCAAGCCCCGCCGAGCTGGGCGGCGCGCTCTCGATCAGCGCCTGGCTGGGCCGCTCGGCGCCGTCGCTCGATCTGGCGCTCGTGCCGCTGGCGGGGCTGAGCGAGGAACGCAAGCGGGGCAGCCAGATAATCTTCGTGGGGCGGACTGACCGTCTGCCGCTGCTGGCGGAGGCGGAGCTGCCCGCCGTCGATCCGCCGGCGGCGCCAAGCGACGGGGTGATCCGGCTCGGCCGCTCGCCCTGGAACGCCGAGAACGCGGTGCTCGCGGCGACCGGCGGCGGCGACGAGGCGGTGGCCAAGGCCGCCTGGGCCGTCAGCAGCGGCGCGATCATCCCGACCGACGACCTGGGGCTGGCGGTGGTGACGGCGATTCAGCCGGCGCCGACGACGCAGCCAGCCGCCATGGACCGCACCTTCGCCGAGGCCGGCTACGCCAGCCAGAAGATGGTCGGCGTCGGCGAGCACTACGCCGGCTACGCCTTCGAGATCGCCCCCGGCGCGACGGTCACCGGCACCGCCTATCTCGATCTTTCGTTCGTCCACACCGGCCTGCTTGACTATGACCAGTCGGGATTGACGATCAGCCTGAACGACGAGCCGGTCGCCAGCCTGCGGCTCGACGACGCCTCGACCCGCCTCATGACGGCCCGGGTCGATCTGCCGGCCTCGGCGCTGCGGACCGGCGGCAATCAGCTGACGGTGCGCGGCGACCTGCTGCCCCGGGCGCTGTGCGTCGATCCGCGCGGCAGCGGCCTGTGGCTGACGATCCGGCCTGAGTCGACGCTGCACATCCCGCTCGCGGCTGCGCCCGACGCCGCGCTGGAACGACCCGCCGCGCTCAGCCGCTATCCGGCGGCGCTGGCGGCCAGCCAGAACCTGGGTGAGCTGGCGGTCGTGGTCGCGCCGGGCGACGCTGCGGGCTGGGCGGCGGCGGCCAAGATCGCCGCCGACATGGGGCGCGGCGCCAGGGGCCGGATGTTTGCGATCGCCGCCGCCTACGCCGACGCGGTGCCAGCCGAGCTGCGCCAATCCCGCGACCTGCTGGTTGTCGGCAAGCCGGCGGCGCTGCCCATCCTCGCCGAGCTGGCGCCGACCCTGCCGGCGCCCTTCGCGCCCGGCAGTTCGATCGCCGCAGTGCCCGGGCTCCAGGCGGCCTATCGCGCCGGCGCCGGCGCCAGCGTCGGCTATCTGCAAATCGCGCCGGCGCCCTGGAACGGGCGGCGCCTGGTCCTGGCCGTGCTCGGCAGCACCGACGAGGCGCTGGCGGGGGCCGCCGAGCGGCTGATCGCCCCCGAGACCCGGGGCGCCGGCGGCGCCAATCTGGCGGTGCTCCAGGGCGGCCGGGCCGAATTCCTGACCGTTCCA
>DASWWB010000314.1:0-1523 GCA_036406115.1 Herpetosiphonaceae bacterium | reverse complement strand
CACTTCATGGATTCGCCCCCGAAGCCGGGCGGCGTCGGCGGCGTGGTTGAGCTGTTCGCGCAGGTCGGCGGCGGCCTGCCAGTGGCGGGCGGCGTCGGCGGCGTAGCGCCAGGCGGCGGCCAGGTCGCCCAGCCGCTCGCGGGTGATCGCCAGCCCCAGCGCGTCGCCGAGCGCGGTGGCTGCGGCGAGGCTGCGCTCGTAGTGGGCGCTGGCCTCGTCGTAGGATCCGGCGGCCCGAAACGCATCGCCCAGCCGATTATAGAGCATGCTCAGGCCGCGCTGGTTTTGCAGCGTCGCCTCGATCGCCTCGGCGCGGCGGAACGCCTCGATCGCCGGCTGATGATCGCCGCGGGCGCCATGGATCATGCCCAGCACCGTGTGGCCGCGGGCGATGCCGACCTGGTCGTTGATCTGCTCGCGCAGGGCCAGACTGTCGCTCTGGCAGCGCAGGGCCAGATCGAAATCGCCCAGCTCCAGGTACGAGAGCGCCAGCTTCTCCTGGACGATCGCGATGCCCAGCGTGCCGGGCAGGTGCTCCTCGATCGCCAGGGCGCGGGTGTAGTGCTGGGCCGCCTGGCGCTGGGCGCCCATCAGCCGGTAGACATCGCCCAGGCTGGTGATGATCTTGGCCAGGCTGATTCGATCATCGAGCAGGCCGCCGCGCTCATGGGCGGCGTTGTAGGAGGCGATGGCCTCGCCGTGCCGGCCCTGGAGCTGCTGGGTCTTGCCCAGATGGAGCAGCGCCTCGGCCTCCAGCGCCGCGTTGCCGATCCGCCGGCCGATCTCCAGCGCCCGGCGCAGCTCGGCCTCGGCGGCGACATAGTTGGCCAGCGCCCGCTGCGAGCGGCCGAGCGCGATCAGGGCCGCGCCCTCGGCGTGGTCCAGCTCGGCGGCCGTCGCCAGGGCGTTGAGGCGGCGGGCGTAGTCCAGCGCCTCCTCGTGCTGCCCGCCGAAATCCAGCACGGTCCAGGCCAGCCCGTAGGCCCGCAGCGCGCCGGCGGGGCGCTCAGCCTCGGGCAGCTGGTCGAGATGCTCAAGGCCGCGCTCGCACCAGCGGCGGGCCTCCTGCACATTTTGCTGGGTGATCTGGGTCTCGGCCTCGTCGAGGGCGGCGGCCAGGGCGGCGGGCCACTCGGCGGCCAGCGCCCAGTGCCAGGCGCAGACGCCGGCCAGGCCGGTCGGCCGGTTGATCGGCTCGGCATAGCGCTGGGCGAGCTCGGCGGCGACATCGCGGTGAAATTGGCGGAGCGCGGGGGCGTCGGTCATGCGGGGCCTACCGATCGTGTGAAGAAACAATCCGCTCGCCGACCAGGACTCCGTCGCCGGCGCCCAGCGTCAGCAGCACGTCGCCGGGGAGCAGCAGCGCCCGCAGCGCCCGCTCGGCGCTCGCCAGGTCGCCGACCGCCGCGCTGTCGGGGTGGTCCATCGCGGCCACGATCGCCAGCGTCGGGTCGTCGCCGGCGGCGGTCTCGCGGGCGCCGTAGACCGCGCCGATCCGCACCACGTCGGCGTCGCCGAATGCG
>DASWWB010000313.1:0-1564 GCA_036406115.1 Herpetosiphonaceae bacterium | reverse complement strand
GCGCCGGGCGGAGGCGCGCCGGGCCGGGCGCCGCGCCGTCACCATCGACCCGGCCCGCGCCGAGCGCCCAGCCGAGCATCGGCAGCGCCGCCAGCGCCACGTAAATATGGAAATAAACGCCGAGCAGCCCGGCCGCCGCGCAGAGCGCGAAATCCCGCCGCCGGCCGCTGTCGAGCGCGCGCAGGAACAGCCACAGCGCCAGCGCGTGCCAGAAAACCAGCGCCGCATAGAAGCGCAGCTCCTGCGAATACTCGATGTGCAGCGGCGACAGCGCCAGCAGCAGCGCCGCCCACCCGGCCGCGAGCCGCGAGCCCGCCGGCAGCAGCCGCCTGCCGAGCAGGAAGCAGGCGACGATCGCCAACGTCCCCCACAGCGCCGCCGGCAGGCGCTGGATGAACTCGCCGCCGCCGAAGCGCGCCGCCAGCCAGCTCAGCAGATAGTCGAGCGGCATGGCCAGCACGTGGTGGCGCAGCGCCGCCAGCGCCTGGCCGGCCGTCGGCTGGGCGGCGATGTCGGCCACGCCCGCCTCGTCGCACCAAAAGCTGTCGCTGCCGAGCTGGAACAATCGCAGCGCCAGCCCCAGCCCGGCGATCAGCGTCAGCCCGGCGCCGCCGGCGAGGTTGCCGGGCGTTTGTCGCGGCTCCATCAGCCCGCCGCCTTCCCGCCGGCGCCGCTTGCGATCCGGGCCGCCGCCGTGCGATGATCGCCCTGCGTTCCAGCCTGGACTGGAATCACGCGGCAATGCGGAGGGACATGATGATGCTCGACACCTATCGCCAGCTTGTCGTCAATCAGTACGAGGCCGTGTTGGCGGGCCTCAATTTCTGCGTCGATCGCTGCCCCGAGGCGCTGTGGGAGGCGCCGGTGGACGGCCAGCCCTTGTGCCAGATTGTCTTCCACGCGCTGTTCTACGCCGATGTCTACCTCGGCTTCGGATCGGACGGCCTGCGCGACCAGCCGTTTCATCACGACCATGCGGCCTCTTTCGCGGACTACGAGGAGCTGGAGTACCGGGCGCCGGTGCTGCGCTACGACCGCGCCTTCATCAAGGCCTATCTCGCCCATTGCCGCGCCAAAGCGGCCGCCACGCTCGCCGCCGAGACCGAGGCGGTCCTGGCGGGGCCGAGCGGCTTCGAGGGCAAGAACTTCGCCCGCGCCGAGCTGCACGTCTACAACATCCGCCACCTTCAGGATCATATGGCGCAGCTCAACGGCTTTCTCGTCGCCCAAACCGGCGCCGAGATCCCGTGGTTCGGCTCCGGCTGGCGCGAGGTTGCCTAGCGCCCCGGCCTCGGTGGTGGTTTGATCAGCGCTGCGGAGCCGAACGCCCGCAGGCGGGAAGGGAACCATGTGTCGCATTCAGATTGGCCGTTCGACGAGCCGCAGAATTTGGCGGTGATCACTCTGCGCAGGATTATGGACGGCGGCGAGCCGATCCGCTACGTGCTGCATGACGAGGACGGCGGCGATGTCAGCGAAGAGGACGCGATGGTCGTCGTCGGCCTGGGCGAGATGCTGGCGTTCGACGCGAGCCTGGCCGAGCTTGCCGATTTGCCCGACGGCC
>DASWWB010000312.1:0-4376 GCA_036406115.1 Herpetosiphonaceae bacterium | reverse complement strand
AGGTTGTATGAATAAATTCCTCGATCCCTCGCATCCGGAGTTTCCGTTCACCATCGGCATCGAAGAAGAATACCAGATCATCGATCCCGACACCCGCGAGCTGCGCTCCTACATCACGCAGATCATCGACGAGGGCCAATTGGTGCTGCGCGAGCAGATGAAGCCCGAGATGCACCAGTCGATCGTCGAGGTCGGGACCCATGTCTGCCGCACGGTCACCGAGGCGCGGGCCGAGCTGATCCGCCTGCGCTCGGCGATCGGCTCGCTGGCTGCGAGCAAAGGATTGGCGATCGCGGCCTCAGGCACTCACCCGTTCTCATCGTGGATGAAGCAGGACATCACGCCCCACGAGCGCTACTACGGCGTGGTCAACGAGATGCAGGAGGCCGCCCGCCGCCTGCTGATCTTCGGCATGCACGTCCATGTCGGCATGCCCGACAACGAAACCTGCGTCCAGATCATGAACGTGGCGCGCTATTTCATGCCGCACCTGCTGACGCTTTCCACGTCGTCGCCGTTCTGGATGGGCCGGCAGACCGGCTTCCAGTCCTATCGCTCGATCATCTTCACCAATTTCCCGCGCACCGGCATCCCCGATGTCTATCAGTCGTATGCGGAGTTCGCGGAGTACGTCAACACGCTGATCCGCACCGGCAGCATCGACAACGGCAAGAAAATCTGGTGGGACCTGCGGCCGCACCCGATGTTCGGCACGCTGGAGGTGCGAGTCTGCGACATTGCGACCAAGGTCGACGAGGCGATTATGCTGGCGGCCTTCGTGCAGGCGATCTTCGTCAAGATCCACTCGCTGTTCCGCAAAAACCAGACCTTCCGCGTCTACAACCGCTCGCTGATCAACGAGAACAAGTGGCGGGCGGCGCGCTACGGCCTGGACGGCAAGCTGATCGACTTCGGCCGCTCCGAGGAGCTGCCGGCCCGCGAGCTGATGCTGGAGCTGCTGGATTTCGTCGACGACGTGGTGGACGACCTGGGCTCGCGCGAGGCGGTCGATTATCTCCACAAAGTGCTGGAGGACGGCACCAGCGCCCATCGCCAGCTCAAGGTGTACGAGGAGAGCGGCGGCGATCTGAAGGCGGTGGTGGATCTGCTGGTGCGCGAGACCATGGAGGGCGTGCCGCTGATCAGCTGAGGATGGAGCGGATGGCGCGGCGGCGGTCAGGGCGACCGCCGTCGCGTTTGCGTTTAGGCCTGCTGGCCGGCGAGCGCGGGCTCGGGCGCCTCGTCGCGGAGCAGGCCGAGGGCTACGCCGGCGCCGGCCAGGACCAGCGCGCCGCCGAGGAGGTAGGGCACGGCGAGGCCGGCGCGGTCGAGCAGCCAAGTGGCGGTCAGCGGGGCGGCGATGCGGCCGATGCTGCCCATCGACTGGTAGAGGCCCAGGTGCTCGCCGCGCTCGTGGGGCAGCGAGCGGCGGCTCACCAGCGAGGAGAGCGACGGCGTCAGCACGCCCTCGCCGGCGGCGATGACCATGCCGACCGCCAGCAGCTGCCAGGTGTCGGCGATGAAGCCGAGCATCAGCAGGCCGAGCCCGAGCAGCGCGGCGCCGCCGACGATCAGGCGCGCCTCGCCGTAGCGCTTGGCCAGCCGGCGGATGAGGCCGCCCTGGATGACGGCGATCACGATGCCGATGTAGGCCAGCGTGTAGCCAGTCTCCATGCTGCCGAACTCCAGCCGCGCGGCGGCGAACAGGGCGAAGGTGGTCTCGAAGGCGGTGAAGGCGAGGCCGATCAGCAGCGTGACCAGCAGCAGCCTGCCGATCCGCGGGTTGCGCATGCCGCGCCACAGCCGGCGCAGGTCCGAGGTCCGGCCCTGAGTTTCGACCGCCGCCTGCTGGCGCTTGGCCTCGGGCAGGCCGACAGCGGTCATCAGCAGGCTGACGAATGAGATGCCGGCGGCGACGAAGATCGGCAGCTGGTAGTTGCCGCCGGCGCTCAGGAAGCCGCCGATCGCCGGGCCGACGATGAAGCCCATCCCCAGCGCCGCGCCGATCACGCCCATGCCGCGCGCCCGGTTCTCCTCGGTTGTCACGTCCGCGACGTAGGCCTGGGCGATGGCGATGTTGCCGCCGGTCGCGCCGTCCAGCAGCCGGCCGGCAAAGAGCAGGACCATGCTGTCGGCCTGGCCGAACAGGAGGAGGCTGCCGATGGTGCCGGCGATGCTCAGCAGCAGGATCGGCCGCCGGCCGAAGCGGTCCGACAGCCGGCCGAGGATGGGCGCGGCGATGAACTGGGCCAGCGCGTAGGAGCCGATCAGCAGGCCGATCATGGTGTCGGAGGCGCCGAACGATTTGGCGTAGAACGGGGTGATCGGGATGATGATGCCGTAGCCCAGCATGCCCACGAATGCGATCAGGAAAATCGCCAGCATCGGCGAACGTTTCATGCCACTTCCTTTACCTAGGCGAGATGGAAGAATTGGTCAATAGTCGGCCCGCATGCGCAGCCGCGTGGCGCCGCGCTCCAGGGTGTCGAACACCAGCACGCCCAGCGCGTCGAGGTCGGCGGACCAGACGATGGGATAATACTCGACCTTCGTGAGATCCTCGGCGGGCTCGGGCGGCAGCAGCGGCGTCAATCTGGCCTCCCACTCATCGAGATAGGCGGCGAACTGCCGCGCGTCCTGCCAGCAGCGCGCGGCCCAGGCGTCGGACGCCGCGCATGACTCGAGAATCTTGCGCCGCTCGTCCTCCGGCATATCCTCGGGCAGATTGGCGTCAGCCACCCCTGATTCGCCGCCAGTCACCAGCAGGATCGGCTCCAGCTCGATGCCGAGCAGCGCCGCCAGCCCCGACAGCTCGGCGTCCGGCTCATGGTCGCCGGTGTTCGCCCCGACGGCCTCGCAGAAGCTCTTGCGCGGACTCAGCGTGCCATGCACCGGGCCGGCATCGGTTTCCAGCCAAAACGTGACGCCCATTGCGCGCCGCCTTTCATAGTGTATCAAGATAAGCTGTCAGTCGTCAGTCGCCAGGGCCGGCTTCGGCGCCGCGCGTATCGCCTGTCGCGCAGCGATGTCCAAAAGTGATCCTGACGACTGACGACTGACAGCTGACGACTTATCCCCCGTGGCCGTTGCGCTGCGCGTCGAGCACATCGGCGACCGCCAGCGAGCAGCCGCGCAGCTCGGCGCCGCTGGCCCGGCCCAGGACCTCGAAGCCGGGGCCGATGGCGATGCCCAGGTCCTCGGTCTGCACCGCGCAGACTGAGTAGAGATTGGCCAGGTCGATGTGGCGCAGCAGGCCGGTCTGACCCGGCTCCAGCGGCTCCAGGCTGGCGGGATCGACGACCAGCGTGCGGACCCACGGCGGCACGACTTTGTGGCGCGGCCGCCACTCGCCGCGCTGGGCGTCGCGCAGGCTGCTGTCGTAGAACTGGCTGCCAAGCTCGGTCATGCCGTACTCGTTGACGCAGGCGGTCGAGGGCAGGCCGAAAATCTGCTCGTAGAGCTGGTACAGCTCGCCGCGGCCGATCTCGCGCGCGCGGCCCTTCGATCCGCCGGTGTCCATCAGCCTGGAGCCGGCTGGCAGGCGCCAGCGCCGCCCGTCGGCCAGGCAGGCGTCGATGAAATGGATGAAGCTGTAGGCCACGCCCATCAGGCAGATGGGCTGGCCGGCGGCGACGGATTCATCGAGCGCCGCCGCCAGCCGGGCGTGGTCGAGGCCCCGCTCGCCGAGCAGATAGGCGCTGCCGGGCGCGCCGTGGCGGTCCAGCGCATCTTTAATCATATGGGCCAGCGATGAGTTGGGCAGCGCCTCAGGGCTCCAGAACAGGACATAGATCGGCATGCGGCCGCCGTCGGGGAACAGGTGGGTCGCCAAGTTGGGCCGCAGCGAGGCCTCGTAGAGCGAGACATCGCGGATGTAGTGGGCGCCGCGCAGCTCCGGCCCCTGCGTCGTGCCGCTGGTGCGGTAGACCGTCTCGGCCTCGGCGGGCGGGAAGGTGGTCAGCGGCAGGTGCTTGAAGGCGGTGGTCGGCACCGCCGGGATCTGGCGCCAGCCCTCGACTGTCGCCGGCGTCGCGCCGCGCCGCTCGCAGAAGCGGGCGTAGGCTTCGTTGCGCCGGAACTGGTACTCGAAAGCGCGCAGCGCCAGATCGTTGAAGCGCTCGTCGTCAGGCTCGCCGACGCCGGCCGCCATCAGGGTGCGGATCTCCGCGTCGAGCAAGGCGATATTTGTCATAATCATCCTCGTTGTGCAGTACAATGAACGAATCGTACCACAAGAGGATTGCCATGCCCGCTGACCTGCCAACCTTCTATCTGCCGCCGGAGCTCGCCTGGCCGGCGGCGGAGCGCGCGTTCGGCGCCGCGACCCTGGCGACGGTCCGGCCCGATCCCGCGCAGCTCGGGGCGCTGGCGGCGCT
>DASWWB010000311.1:0-1643 GCA_036406115.1 Herpetosiphonaceae bacterium | reverse complement strand
TGCTGGATCATGCCGAGGCTACGCTGTTCCACGGCGACCCGGCGGTCAAGGCGCCCCGCGATTCGCACATGCGGGCGCTGCTGGCCGCGATCAAGGCCAAAGAGGCTGAGATCAAGCCCAAGGAGCCGGCCTGGGCCGGTCTCTCCGGCAACAAGCGGCAGGAATTGCTTGATGACTTGGTGGCGAAGGGCGTCGCCGGCCAGTTGGAGGCGACGGATCAATGGCTCGCCGAGGCGACCACCCACCGGCCCAGGCAGCTGGCGGCCCGCAGGCGCTTGCTTGAGGAGGGGAGCCGGCGGCTCGGGTCCTTTGAGCCGATCAAAGAGGCGATCAGCCGCATCCTGCAAGACGAAACCGGCAAGAAACGCTGCGCCGAGATCGACCAGACGCGCAGCGCCGTCGCCGCCGCCACCGCGCAGCTGCGGGATGCGGTCCTGGCCGCGGAGGATCGCGGGCGCTCCATCCGCCGCTGGGCGATCAGCTTTGTCGGCGTTGTGTTGGCCGGCTGGGTGATCGGCTCGACCAACGCCTGGGCCAATTTCAGGCAAGGCTACATCGACCCTCACATCTACGGCACCAGCACGCCGACGCCCACGCCGACGCCCACGCCGACGCCCACGCCGACGCCCACGCCGACGCCCACGCCGACACCCACGCCCACGCCCACGCCCACGCCCATCCCGCCGCAAGGCGCGACGGTCCAGGCTAACGAGGTGCGGCTGCGCTCGCGCCCCGGATCCAATGAGCCGGTGCTCAATAGCGTGACGCGCGACGAGCGCGTCTTGATCACCGGGTTCACCGACATCGACGGCACGCGGTGGTACCGGGTCAACACGCAGCGCCTCAGCAATGTGTGGATGGTCGGTTCATATCGCTCCAACGGCGTGCTTTTCGACAGCATCTACCTTGACGGCGGCGCCACGCTCAATGAAGCCCTGCGGGTGCCGCGATGAGAGGGCTTCTGCTGCTAGCGGCGGCCGTCCTCGCCTGGGTGACCTGGGCCGCGCCTTGGGGCGCGGCGCCGCCGCCGCTGGCGCCCGAGGCGTCGCTCCTGGTGGGCGGCAGCGCTGAGATGCCGGTCGCCCTGGCCCTTGACGCTTGGGGCGCGCCCCACATCGCCTACGTGCGGCCCGGCGAGCCGCTGGCGATCTGGTACCAGCCGCCGGCGGGTCCCGCCGAGTTGGTCGGCGCCGCCGGGGACGCGCGGCATGGCGACATCACCCTCAGCCTGGCGCTCGATGGCGCCGGCCGGCCCGGGCTGGCCTATGTCGATGATCGCTCCGGCGACCTGCTGTACGCCGCGCGGGCCGGCGGCGCCTGGCGGCTGGAGCGCGTCGACGCCGCCGGCCGGGTCGGCTACGCGCCCTCGCTGGCCTTCGACGGCGCCGGCCAGCCCCACGTCAGCTATTTCGATCACTCCAACAACGATGTCAAGTATGGCTGGCGCGAAACCGGGCGCTGGTCGATCGAGACGGTCGACGCCAGCGGCGAGCCAGGGTTTTTTATCCCGGCGGGGTTCACCAGCCTGGCGCTGGCCGCGCCGGAACGCGCCGGGGCCGCCGCCGCCCCGCGCCTGGCCTATCTGGCCTTCCGCTACAAACCTTATGACGGCGAGCTGCGCTACGCCGAACGAACCGACGCTG
>DASWWB010000310.1:0-6531 GCA_036406115.1 Herpetosiphonaceae bacterium | reverse complement strand
CGCTGGCGCTCGTCAAGCATGCCGGCCTCGCGGGCCTGGGCCAGCACCTGGGCCTGGAGCCCGGCGTTTTCGACCAGCATCGCCTCCAAACGCTCGTTGGCCGCCGCCAGCTCGCCGATCACCCGCTTGCGCTCGCGGTTCTGGGCCGCCGTGACCTCGCCCATCGAGCTGAACAGCACCACCAGCCCCACCACCAGCGCCACGAAAACCAGAGAGGACACGATCGCCGCCGCCGTGGGCTCGGGCAGCCCGCCCAGCTGCCAGATCGCCGAGAGCATCGCCGTGCCCGTGACCGCCGCGATCCGCCAGCCGCCGGCCAGCAGGCTCCAGCCGTGCAGGTAGCCGGTGAAGGCGAAGATGCCGAACCAGGGGCTGCGGGCGATCAGCGCCGCCATCAGCGCGAGCAGCCCCAGGTAGTAGGCGCCCATTAGCCGGCGGCGCCCGGCCCACTGCGGGTGCAGCGTCACCATCCAGAGCATCCAGCCCGCCGCCGCCGCCGCCAGCCCCAGCGTCGCCGCCCGCTGCCCCCAGGATTGGCCGTCCTCCAGCAGCGCCAGCAGCGCCGAGACCGCCAGCAAGAGATAGGCTGAGCCGCCGCTCAGGGTTTCGATCCGGCGCCGCCAGCGCTCCAGCCTGCCGTCAAGCTGCGTTCCTGTCATCCGAGCCTCCGGCTATTCCCAGCGGAAGAAGCGCGCCGCCAGCGCCCCGGCGACCAGGGCGTAGGCCGCCATTATACCGAGGCTGAGCAAACTGGGCGCGGAGCCCGACCATGCGGCGGCGACGGCTTGGCGGAAAGCGCCCAGCGGCGTCCAGTCGCCGATTCGCGCCAGCAGCGCCGGCATCTGCTCGCGCGGCACGGTCACGCCGCCGAGGAAGGCCAGCGGGAAGTACAGCAGCACGCCCATGCCCGAGGCCGCCCGGCCGCTGGGCGCCAGCGCCGCGATCAGCACGCCGATGCCGAACATCGCCAGCACGCCCAGCCCGAACGCCGCCACGGCGCCCGGCACATGCGCCGGCGGGCTGATGCCCATCAGGCTGGCGGCGACGACCACGACGCCGATCGACACGGCGGTGAGCAGCAGGTGGATGAGCAGCTGGGCCGTCAGCAGGGTGGCCGGCGCCATCGGCGTCGTCGCCAGCCGGCGCAGGATGCCCTTCTCGCGGTAGGTGCCCAGGTAGGTCGGCACCACGTACAGCGAGTTCAGCGCCAGCGCGATCGCCACCGACATCGAGGGCAGCGCGCTATTGTTGGCCTTATACGAGAGGCCGAAGATCAGCAGCACGAACAGCGGGATGGCCAGCGCCGACACCAGCGAGCCGAGGTCGCGCGACAGCAGCCGCAGCTCGGTTTTCGTCATGGTCGCCAATCCGTTCATCGCCAGGCTCCTTTCAATCCAAATAGATTCAATCAGCGGATGGCAGCGGCCGGGGCGCCGCGGCCGGTCAGGGCGGCGAAGGCGTCGTCGAGCGTCGGCTGGCCGACCCGCAGCTCCTCGGCCACAATCTGCTGGTGGGCCAGGACGGCGGTCACCGCGCCCAGCAGGTTGCCGGTGCCGGTGACAAGCAGCCGCGCCCCCTGTCGCTCCACGCCCCTCACCTCGGGCAGATCGGCCAGCAGCCGCTCGTCAAGCGGCGCTGACGGGCGGAAGCGCAGCTGCTGCGCCGCCCCCGAGCGGGCGATCAGCTCCGCCGGCGTGCCCTGCGCCGCCACCCGCCCCCGGTCGATCACCGCCAGCCGGTCGCACAGCTCCTCGGCCTCCTGCATCGCGTGGGTGACCAGGATCACCGTCACGCCCCGGGCGCGGACCCGGCGGATCAGCTCCCAGGTGTCGCGCCGGGCCTGCGGGTCGAGGCCGGTGCTCAGCTCATCGAGAATCGCCAGCTCGGGGCTGCCGGTCAGCGCCAGCGCGATCGACAGCCGCTGTTTCTGGCCGCCGGACAGCTGCTCGAAGCGCGCGTCGCGCTTTTCGGCCAGCCCCAGCCCGTCCAGCAGCTCCTGCCAATCGGCGGGCCGGCGGTAAAACGAGCTGTAGAGCGCCAGCGCCTCCCAGACTTTGATCTTATCCGGCAGCGCGGCGGCCTGGAGCTGGATGCCGACCCGCTGGCGCAGCTCGGCCCGGTCGCGCCGCGGCTCCAGCCCCAGCACGCGGATCGTCCCGCCGTCCGGCTCGCGCAGCCCGGCCAGGCACTCGACGGTCGTGGTTTTGCCGGCGCCGTTGGGGCCGAGGATGCCGAAAATCTCGCCCGGCTCGATCGAAAAGGAGATATCCCGCACCGCTTCCTGGCCGCGATAGGCTTTGCGCAACTGGCTCACCTCGACAACTGGCATGGCTCCGCTCCTCGCTAGATGCTGTTTCGCCGCGTTCGGCGCTGTCACCAGGATAGCTCCCGGGCGGCGGCGGCGCGTCCGCAGGTCGGCTAGCGCTCGGCGCCGAGACGGTTGAGGGGCGGCATCAACCGTTTGGTTGATGTCGCCCCTCGAAGTGCGCGGCGGGATTGGCTTGGGCTCAGGCCGGGAAGCCGCGCGCCGCCAGTCGCCGCCAGCGCCGCTGCCGGTGGCGGTAGAAAACCTGGGCGAACAGCCAGACCAGCGGCGTCAGCAGCCCGGCGCGGACCTCGACGAGGTCGGCGTAGAGCGTGCGGCCGTCCGGCAGCGCCCGCAGCCGGATCAGATGGTCCCAGGTGGCCGCGACGCCGCCGTGGCCGTTGTCGCGCAGCTCGAAGCGCTCGGCGCCGGGCGTGGCGTCGCCCGGCGGGTAGGAGATGACGATCCAGTGCTTGCCGGCCGCCAGCCAGCCGAACAGGCGCAGCCGCACCAGGTAGCGGCCCTCGCGCCAGATTGGCGGCAGCGCCGGCGGGTCGATCGGCTCGAAGCTGGCGAGCGGCGCCGCCACATGCCCCAGGCGGCGGCTGGCGGTGACCTCCGCCCACAGCTGCGTCGGCGGGACGTCAAGGATGGTCGAAAGCGTCAGTTTCATGGATGGCTCCTTGTCGGATGGGTTCGGCGGCGCTGCCTGGCTTGTCGCATGCTATGATTAAAATATGAAGAATGCTTCAGATTGTCAATTCGCATTTGAAAGGCGGCGCGCATGGCGGGGCGAGACGGCGATTCCCGGCGCCGGGAGCCGGTCCAGGAGCGATCGAAACAGCTGGTGGCCTGGATTTTGGACGCGGCGGTTCAGGTTTACGACCAGCGCGGCTACGCGGCGGCCACCACGACGCGCATCGCGGAGCGGGCCGGCATCTCGGTCGGCTCGCTCTACCAATATTTCCCCGACAAGCACGCCATCCTGGTCGCCCTGGCCGAGCGCCACATCGCCGAGGGCCGCGAGCTGGCGCTGCGGCTGCTGGGCGAGGCGCTGCGGGAGCCGCCGCCGCTGGAGGCGCTGATCCGCCTGTTCGTGGCGGAGTTTCTGGCGCTGCACCGGGCCAATCCGACCCTGCACCGCCTGCTGTTCGAGGAGATTCCGCTGCCGGCGTCGGTCCGCGCCCGCCTGCGCGAGGCCGAGGCGGAGCTGGTCGCCGCCGTCGCCGGGCTGCTGGCGGCGCGCCATGACGTGGCGGCGCCGGATCCCGCCTTCGCCGCCTACGCCCTGGTGTCGATCGTCGAGGCGCTGACCCACCGCTACGCGCTCCATGGCTCGCCGCAGTTCGACGAGGGCGCCTACGTCGAGGGGACCGTCGCGCTGCTTCTGCGCACCCTGCGCCGCGAGCCGGCGGCCTGAGCGCATTCGCGCGCCGGCTCCATCTGGTACAATAGCGCGGAGCGTCGTGCAGCAAAGGAACCGTGTATGAGCGTCGATCCCAATCTGTTCCGCCAGGTGATGAGCCGGTTCGCCAGCGGGGTCACCGTGGTGACCACCCTCGACCAGGGCCGCCCGTCCGGGCTGACGGTCAGCTCGTTCGCGTCGCTGTCGCTGACGCCGACGCTGGCGCTGGTCTGCCTGGACAACGGCACGCGGATCAGCGAGCAGATCGTCGCCGCCGGCGGGTTCGCCATCAATATTCTGGCCGACGACCAGGAGCTGCTGTCGCGCCACTTCGCCAGCCCGCAGAAAGGCGACTGGGGCGCGATCGACTGGGCGCCCGGGCCCGCCGGCCTGCCGCTGCTCAACGGCGCCCTGGCCCGGATGGAGTGCTCGCTGGCCCAGACTCTGCCCGGTGGCGACCACACCATCTACGTCGGCGAGCTGACCCATGCCGAGGCCGCCGACGCCGCGCCGCTCCTCTACTACCGCGGCGGCTACCACGCGCTCCCCGCCTGAGCCGGAGGCGCGCCGCTATCGTGAGAACCAAGCCTGTGACCTTCATCATCGCCCTGCTCGTTGTCGCCGTCGGCGTCGCCTTCGTGGCGGGTTGGCGCATCGGCGGGAGTCGCCGATCAGCCGCGCCCGCCGCCACGCTGCCGGCCGCGACCCCGTCGCCCGCCATCGCCCGCATCAGTTTCGAGTTCACCATCCCCCAGGACACGCCGCCCGGCGAGCCGCTGTACCTGGTCGGCTCGTTCAACGGCTGGAACCCCGCCGATCCGCAGTTCCAGCTCCAGCGCGTCGCCGACATGGCGACCGGCACCTGGGCGCTCAGCACCTCGCATGTGCTGGAGTACAAAATCACCCGCGGCTCCTGGCAGACCGTCGAGAAGGGCGAGCGCGGCGTCGAGATCACCAACCGCGTCCTGACGCCGACCGCCGACGCCACGGTGGCCGGCAGGGTTTTCGAGTGGGCCGACCGCGCCTCGCCCGACCAGAAAATCTATGACTCCCGGGTCGAGCGGGTGACCTTCGCCAGCCCGGCGCTGGGCGTCGAGCGCACCTTCTACGTCTATCTGCCGCCCGAGGCCCGCGAAGACGAGGCCGCCCGCTTCCCGTCGCTCTATCTGCTGCGCGGCCACGAGCGCGAGTGGATCAACAAAGGCGAGGACAAGAGCCGCCGCGGCGAGCGCAATGTGATCGATGTCTACGAGGAGCTGCGGGCCGCCGGCGCGATCGGGCCGCTGGTGCTGGTGTTCCCCGGCATGACCAGCGCCAATGGCGCCATCCACAGCCTGGGCATCAATATGCGCGCCCCGGAGCTGGCCAAGGATCCTTCGATCGGCAACGGGCGCTTCGAGGATTATTTTTTCGCCGATCTGATTCCCTACGTCGAACAAAACTATCCCGTGCTGCCCGGCGGCGAGCACCGCGCGATCGATGGGTTCTCGCTCGGCGGCTTCATGAGCGTCAACCTGGCGCTGCTGCGGCCCGGCTCCTTCGCCAGCGTCGGCGCCTACGACGGGCTGTATTTCTGGGACGACCCGGCCACCGGCGCGACCGTGGCACTGACCGACACGGTCTTCGCCCGCTCGCTGTTCGATGCGAACTTCGGCGTGCCGCGCGACCGGACCTTCGCCGCCAAGCACAACCCGACCACCCTGCTGCGGACCAACGGCGTCGCCGCCCCCGACCTCCAGTGGCTGATCGAGTTCGGCCCCGAGCAGGCCGAGCCGAATGTCAATTTCTTCCGCGGCGACCGGCTGCTCACGCTGCTCGCCCAGCGCGGCGCCGTCAATCAGCTGGCCGGCGCGCTGCCCGACGGCATCCACACCTGGGAGATGGCCGACGCCCATCTGCGCCGCGCCCTGCCGCTGCACTGGCAGCGCGTCAAATAGGCTGATGCGCCGAAGGGGCCGCCCGGATCCGATCCGGGCGGCCCCTTCGCGTGCGCGGCGCCCGCTAGCGGCCCAGCGCCGCCGGGATGAAATGGCGGAAGGTGATGACGCGATTGGTGACCGGGCGCCACGTAGCTCCCTCGTCGAGGCTTTCCAGGATGAGCGGCCCGGCGACGAGCAGGAGGCGGCTGGGGTGGCCGAGGTCGGCGTGCAGCCAGCCGGCGGCGCCTGGATTCAGCTGCTGCCAGCTGTCGCCGCCGTTGCGGCTGCGGTGCCAGGCGTTGCCGCAGCGGGCGAAGATCAGGGACGCCTGGTTGGGATGGGCGATGAGATCGCTGGCTTGGGCGCAAGGCTTGGCGGCCCAGGGCTGCCAGGTCGCGCCGCCGTCGCTGCTGCGGACGCCGCCGTTGTCGCGGCTGTAGAGCCGGTCGGCGTTGACGCCGTCCGGCGTCAGGGTGGCGATCGGGAACGCCCGCGCCGCCCAGCTGTCGCCGGCGTTGTCGCTTTGCGCCCAGGAGGAGCCGACCTTGCGGTAGATCCGCCTCGCCAGCACTGGCGACGGCGTGATCTCCTGCGGCTGGCTGAGAATCGTCTTGCCTGTCCAGGAGACGCCGGCGTTGTCGCTGGCGAAGAGCTGCCAGACTGGCACGTCGCAGTAGCCCATTTCGCCGCAGGGCACTCGGTCGTAGAGGAATTGGGTTGCGTAGAGGTGGGTCGAGCTTGCCGCCGATACGTGCGAGCCGGTGACGCTCATTCGCAAGCCGGCAAAGGTGCCGGTCAGCGCGGCGGTCGCCCAGGTTGACCCGGCGTCGCCGCTGCGATAGAACGCGTCAAAGCCCGACGTGGCGTAGGCCGCCACCCAGCGCGGCGGCTGGCCGGCGCCG
>DASWWB010000309.1:0-4654 GCA_036406115.1 Herpetosiphonaceae bacterium | reverse complement strand
AAGCGGAGCAAGAAAATGGCTGCCGCGTTTCGGAACGAGGGCAGCTGTCTCCTCCTGTTCTATGCGGTTGTACGCACGCTACGCCTCCGGAAGATCAAGATGCCGGATTAACCATTTTGCGCCACTCTTGACATACGACCGGCTGCAACGGCCTGCTGTGCGCGCTCAAGCACAAGACGATTCAGCTCCTCATCATGCATCACATGCCTCCTTTATTAGCGGCCCCCGGTCCCTGCCGCTCTGTCGTATGGACAACGAAGCAGCAGGGACGTGGGGGGAGAGATCACCAGTTAGCCGGCAATCCAGGTGTGGGAACGCAGCCGCTACTGCGCTTGGTCAATCGCGGCTTGCAGCGCATCAGGGCTGAGCGTGGGTACCGGCGTGCCATTCACGAAGAAGCTGGGCGTCCCGCGCAGACTGAGCGCCTTGGCGTCAGCAAGGTCGCGCTGAATTTTGTCCAGAATCTGCTGGTTGGACAAATCGGCGATAAACCGCTCACGGTCGAGGCCTAACTCTGTAGCATATTGGACCATGCGCTCGGTTTGGGGTTGCTGCTGCTCGCCCCATTCCGGCTGCCGAGTGAAGAGCATCTCTTGCATCTCCCAGTATTTGCCCTGATTGCCAGCAGCCTCCGTCGCGGCAGCGGCAAGAATCGAGTTATTGTGGAGCGGGTAGTAGCGCACGACGAGCCGGACCTTCTCGCCATTTGCCTGCAACAGCTCCTTGACCACCGGAAACAGCGCACGGCACGACTCACACTCAGGATCGAGAAACTCAACCAGCGTCACGGGCGCATCCGCCGCGCCAAGCACCGGGCTATCACTGCGCACCAGCCGCGTTGAATCGACGGGCGGTTGCTCATTTGCCGACGGTCGCGTGAGCACCACAATCACCGCAATCAGGATGAGCGGGAGGCTCAGCCAGCCCAGGATTTTGACCTCCCGCGGCACACCCTGTGACTGCACATTCCGACCACGGGTCTTCTTACGCTGCGTCGTCTGTTGTTTCATTAAGATCCTCCTCGGATAACATTGCTACACTCACCGTCAGGGTAATTACGAGAAAGGCGACCCAGGCCAGGAGTGGGATCGTGATAAAGCCAAACCAATTGATCCACCGCGTCAGACACGACACCCCCTGCATGCACGGGGCGAGCTCGGCCGCAATGACGTTATAGGTCAGTAAACAGTGATAGGTGGCGACAAGCAACCCGCCCACACTCAGGGGCAAGGCGTACCAGCGCAGCGCAGGATCACGACGAAGAATGCCGACCGTGAGAATGACGGTCAGCGGATACATCAAAATCCGTTGATACCAACAGAGGCTACAGGGCGGAAATTGACGGATCTCACTAAAGTAGAGGCTACCGAGCGTTGCAACCATCGCTTGGAGCCAGGCCACATACACGCTCGTGCGACGAACAAACGCCCCTATGTGCGATGATTGATGCCTGCGACCATCGGCGGGATCCGCGGACGCACGCACATGGGAAGTGCCCATAGATGACTCCATCCTCTGTGAATAAGCGGGCTAGATGGGGAAACCACGATCATGCCAGCCCAGAAGACCCTCTCCGATGAGCCCACAGCGGGCGCTTCTCCCCGCCGCACGTTCGCTCCACGCGGCATCCTGCCATGCATTCCACCGCTGAAGTGGCGATGGTCAGCACGAGCGCCCCATGGATGTGGCGATACATGCGGCAGGCACTGCCAAACCGAGCCGGCAGGTCGAGACCGTATCGATAGAATGAGCGGGTGCTAGCTGCGTTGGGGTGGGGGAACCGGTGGACGGAGTGGTGTGATCCGCACGCGGTCGCGCTGCGGATGGGTGCGGCGCGGAAGGGGCGTCCCCACCGCTGGTGCGCTGGCGATCGGCAGGACCGCCGCATAGTACGGCTCCGGATGGATATCGGGGAATGAGGTCGAGGAAGCAGGCGTCTCCTCACCACAGCCAGCGTGTCGTGCCGTGTGCGGCGCCGGTTGTGGCACGGCGGCATGCGCGAGACAATCGGTAATGCAGAGGCTGGGGGTGCCAAGGCAGAGGGTGATGATCATACACCCCGCCACAACCACCCAGAGTCGCCAGACTGGCTGGGCCGCTGAACGAGGGCGGTGAGGCAGGCGACGTCGCGTTGACCACATCCACGAACAATCCATGCCGCTATTGTATCAAAAGATTGGGGAAGACCGACGGGCTGCCCCGTCAGCCAAAGCGGCCTGGATCTCGGTTGCGGCCTGGTGGTAGCCACCGGTTGCCCGGAGTATCTGCTGGAGCCCTACGGCCGCATCGCGATAGCGCCGTTCCGCCATGACCTGGTCGAGCGTCTGGCGCAGCACCTGTGCGGGTAGTGGGGTGTGCCGGAGGTGATGGTCAAGCAGTATCCCTGCCCCCTGGCCCGCCACGATGCGCGCATTGAACAATTGCTCAATGTGCTGCGGGATGAGAATGAGGGGGACGCCGTAGTACAACCCTTCTTGGATACTATTCATCCCAGCGTGAGTAATAAATACGGCAGCTCGCTGCACGATGTCGAGCTGTGGCACCGAGGGGCGCACGAGAAAATTGGATGGGATTGGTCCAAGCGCGCTGATCGGCGTGTGCTTGCCGAGCGAGAGAACGACCTGTGCCCGAACGCCGGCGAACGCGGCAAAACACGTCCTGACAAATGCCGGCTGTGCGGTATGGATCGTGCCCAGCGAAACGTACACGATGGGATCCGTCCCCAAGGCGTCGAACGGAAAATCCTCCTCAGGGCGGGTCTGTGGATGAATGGCCGGGCCTACGAAGCGGAAGGTCTCATCAATCAGGGTGGTGTCAGGCTGAAGCTCCCGGCTGGTGAACACAATGGTGCGCTGATCGCGCAGCGGAAAGAGCGGCGATCCGGCGGGATAGGCATTCCCATAGATTCGCCGCAGTCGACGCCGTGCTGCCATGATTGCTGGCCGATGGGGGAGGGTCTGCCCGATGAGGCGGAGCATATCGCGGGGACGGAGGTGTCGCTCGTCCATGATGAAATGGCTGATCGACGCGACCGCTGGCAGGCCAAGCTGGCGCGCCACAATCCTCCCCCACAGCGCGATCGAGTCAAAGATGATGAGGTCGGGCTGATCGCGCTGGATGGCCGCACGCAGGAAGGGTACGAGCTGCTCGGTGGTCCGCAGGATCAGCCCGGTCATACGCGCAAGACTCCCGCGCTGGAGCAGTCGGGAGATTTCGGGTGCGGTCATCGCCATCGATGGGTAGGGGCGGAAGGTTGCGCTCGTGCGCTCAAGCTGCGGGCGGAATTCCTCCGTGTTGTAGCACAGCACCCGTTCGCCGCGCTGTACGAGCTCCTGGACGACCGGCAGGGTGGGATTGACGTGGCCGTGAGCGGGTGGCGTCAGATAGACAATGGTGGACATACGGCACTCCCCGGTGCCCGCTGCGGCCGCAGGTACAGCCCTCCGCCCGCAGCAGGTGCTCTCCGGACCATTGGTGCCGGCCAAGGATAGGGTGTGGGCCCACAGTCATCGCCACCTGGGACATTCCACCACGTTGATCCGCGCCCATGGCCGGGCTGTATTAGTTCCGAATGGATGTATCGTCCCCGGCGGCCAGGTCGTTCCAGCCGCCCCACGGCTGGGTCCAACCCTTCGTCTTTGTCCGATAGACCATATGCAGCATGATTCCCGCAAGCGGCATCGCCACCACCCAGCGCCAGAGGCGTGGATGGCGGCGCGCTCGCGCCGCAAGGCTCAGTAACACGATCCATTTCGTGATCCGAATCCAGAGCGGTTGCGCGTGGCGTGAGAAGGCAATCCGCACCTCGCGCTTCAGAACAGCAGACATAGCGTCCTCCTTAAGCCGTGACGAGCAGCGCGGTGGCATACATGATCGCCATGCCAGCCACCAAGCCGCCGACGGTTGGCCAAGAAAACAGCGGCTGCTTGTCGGTGACACTCTGGCGCCACAGCAGCCGACTCACCTCATAGATCACCTGCGCGATCGCTCCCACGCCGAGGGCCAGGAAGATGGCGGTCCACAGGGGATTGTAGACAAAGCCGCCCAGCCAGACGCCGGCGACCGCCGGCAGACCGGCCAACGCCGCCAGGCCAACGAAGTGCCACCAGCGTGGCTGCTCGCGCGCGATTGGCGCCGCGATACCAATGCCCTCAGTAATATTATGTAACGTAAATCCCACCACGAGAAACGTGCCCAGCGCCGCGCTCCCCGTCGCAAACGCCGCCCCAATCGCCAGGCCCTCGCCCAGATTATGGAGACCGATGCCAAGGCCGATGCGGTAGGCAAGCCCCAGCCGCGACTCGGGCCGTCCGCCCGGACGCGCCCCAATCGCGACGATCCCCAAGAACGCCAATAGGGCCACAATAAACACCAGGGGAGCACCACCGAAGACCGCCGGCGCCGTCGCCACGACCTCAAGTGCCTCGTCGATCGTGTCAAACAGGAGGAAGATCAGCAGACCCACGGTGAGACTCAGGACCGCCTGCATCCCCCCGCGGCCCAGCCGCCGCAGGAACGGGAACCACAGCAGACCAAGCCCGACCGGGATAAAGCCCACGTAGATGCCCAGCAGCGCATACTGCCAAACCGTGGCCGCCGTCGCCTGGGGCGTGAGGGTTGCTACCGCGATCTGGCTCTCGAATGCCACCCCGTT
>DASWWB010000308.1:0-3092 GCA_036406115.1 Herpetosiphonaceae bacterium | reverse complement strand
ACGCTGGGGAAGGTCGTGAGCGCCAGGGTGATCGAGCGGGCGGCGGCGGCGCGGTCCGGGCTGGCGAGAAACGCCGCGCTCAGATCGACCTCCGCGACCCCGCCGCTGATCGCCAGCCGGTTGATCGCGGTGGAGGGGGGGATGGGCTGGGCCAGGGCGCCGGCGAACTGGCCGGGACCGGCGATCAGCTGCTCCAGGGTCGCGCGGGCCTCCGCTTTGGTGCGCGGCACGAAACGGATCACGCGGACCATCTGGCCGGTGCCGGCGGACGGGAAGTAGAGTGGCAGGAACGAGGTCGAGCTGAACTGGCCGTCGAGGCGCTGGGGATTGTCAGCGTTCACATTCGGCCGGTAGCGCGGGCCGCCGATGTTGGCGCCGTTGACTTGGAGCTGGACCTGGGTCACGTCGGTCTGCTCGGTCAGCGCCAGCACCACCGCCTGGAGGCCGGGATCGGTCGCGGCATTGCCGCCGAAGGTCGGCAGGCGATTGAAATTGGCAGTGGCCAGGCCGCCGGCGATTCGCAAGCCGAGCAAGCGCGTGTCGGCGGGGACCAGGCGGCCCAAGGCGCCGCGCGGCCCGGCGATCAGCTCGGACAGGGCGCTGGTGCGCGGCTGGCGGGTCGTGTCGATGCGGCGGGTGACCGGCACCAGCACGCGGCCCGAGGGATCGGCGTAAAAGAGCGTCAGGGCGGAGACCGGCGCCGCCAGCGGCTCGGCCGAGCCGGGGGTCGGGGTGGGCGGCTCCAGCGTCGGAAACTCAGGGGTCGGCGGATCGGTCGGAATGATAATCTCGGTCGGCGTCGCAGTCGGCGGCCCGTCGGTCGGCGTGTCGGTTGGCGGCGCGGGCGTGGCCGTCACCGTCGGCACAGCGGTGGTGGGCTCGTCGGTCGGCGTGTTGGTCGACGGCGCGGCGGTGGCGGGCTCGTCGGTCGGCGTGTTGGTCGACGGCGCGACGATCGGCGTATCCGAGGGGATAGTTTGCGGCGTGTCGGTGGGCGGATCGATGATCACCGGCGTGTCGGACGGCGGCACAGAAGGTGCCTGAGTGGCCGAAGGCGACGGCGACCCGGTGACAGAGGGCGAGGCAGTGACCGAAGGCGAGCCCGTCGGCGTGCGCGACTGGATGGCCTGGGCCGTGGCGGTCTGGCGGGCGACGGCGGTGGCGAAGCCATTGGCGGTCGGCGTGGCCGAGGCGGCGGCCGGGGATGCGGGTGCTGGTGTCGGCGCGGGCTGGGTCGGGCTCGGGCTGGTGGTGGCGGTGGCGCCGGGATCGCCGGTGATCGGGGTCTCATCAGAAAAATACACCACCGCGCCAACGACGTAGGCGATGATAATCAGGCCCAGCAGGCCGATCAGGCCGCCGTAGATGCGCCGGTCGCGGGGCGAGAGGCCGGAGAGCCAGCCCTTGACCCCGCTTTGGGGCAGCGGCGCGGGGGCGGCGGCGGCCGGAATTGAAGGGAGCGCCTCACCTGTGTATAATGGACAGCGCACATGGTTGCCGCTGAGGCAAAAAGCGTTTTGGGGAACCGGAATCTCCTGCGCATCTCCGCTCACATAACAGCGATGCTCCGGAGTAGGCGTCGCGAAACGAATCGCGCGATTCTGCTTGAGTCCCACATAGGGGCAGTGATGGCCTGATTCCACGTCGTTCCTCGGCTTAATGCGGCTCTCCGCATATTATACCGTAACCGCAGATTGCGTGAGAAATACGATTGATTGCAGAAAGGTGACAGGTCCATGGCCGTCTTAATCCTGACCGACATTCACGCCAATCTCTCGGCCCTCGAGGCGGTGCTGGACGCCGCCGGCGCCGTCGATGAGATCTGGTGCCTGGGCGACACCGTAGGCTATGGACCGCAGCCCAACCAGTGCATGGAGCATATGCGCAAGCGCGACGCCGTGATGCTGGTGGGCAACCACGACCTCGGCTGCCTGGGCACGGTGGATCTGAGCGACTTCAACCATGAGGCGCGGGTCGCCAACGAGTGGAACGGCCGCCAGCTCACCCCCGAGAACCGCGAGCATCTGATGAGCCTGGAGCCCATGCGCCGCCTCGACGATCTGGTGACGCTGGCCCACGGCAGCCCGCGCGATCCGATCTGGGAGTATCTGGTCTACCCCGACACCGCCTCGCTCTCGCTCGAACACTTCGACACCCAGCTCTGTTTCGTCGGCCACACCCACCAGCCGGTGATCTTCACCGCCCGCGAGGGCCAGGACGCCCAGTGCGAGCGCATGGTGCCCAACGATCGCACGGTGCTCAAGCTCAAGCCCGGCTACCGCTACATCATCAATCCCGGCGGCGTCGGCCAGCCGCGCGACCGCGACGCCCGGGCCGCATGGGCGCTGTTCGACCGCACCGCCCGCACCATCACCTTCCGCCGCACGCCCTACAACATCAAGCGCACCCAAACGCTGATGCACGAAGCCGGGCTGCCCGAAGTGCTGGCAACCCGGCTTAGTTTCGGCGTCTAGCGGCCCGGCCTAGGCGGCGGGGGCCGCCGCCTCGACTGGCGACCACGGCCGGTCAAGCGGCTGGAAGGCGCTCGCCGGCGGATCGCGCCGCACCAGCCGGCGGCCGACGAACAGCGCACCGCACACGACGATCAAGATGATGCTGGTCAGGCGGGCGGTGGAGAGGCCGCCCCCGCACACCGCGCCGCCGGCGCCGGTCGTGCAGAGCTTGTCGACCCGCAGGTCCTCGATCCAGAAGCGCCCAATCGAATACAGCACCCCGTAGACCAGGAACGAGTCGCCGCGCCGCAGCCGCCGACCCCAGCGCCGCTCCAGCGCGATCACCGCCCACAGCACGCCCAGGTTCCACAACGATTCGTAGAGGAAGGTCGGATGGAAGCGCGCCGTCGCGTCGAGCGCTTTGGTCTCGCCGATCCGGTTCTCCGCCGGGATATTCAGATTCCAGGGCAGGCCGTTGGCCGTGGCCCCGCCGTAGGCCTCGTTGTTGAAAAAATTGCCCCAGCGCCCGACTGCCTGGCCCACGCTCAGGCATGGCGCCAAAATGTCCATCCAATCAAGCAGATTGAGCTTCAGCCGCCACGAATAGTAGACGACGGTCAGCGAGGCGCCGACGATCGC
>DASWWB010000307.1:0-2495 GCA_036406115.1 Herpetosiphonaceae bacterium | reverse complement strand
CCTGGAGCGGGCCGTCGAGCAGGACAGCCGGGCCTACGCCAACCGCTCGGCGCTCGACCGCTGCCGCCGGCTGATCGGGCTGCTGCGCGCCGGCGAGGCGACTGACCCGGCGGCGGCGCCGAAATTGGTCCGGGCGCTGATCAGCCAATCCAACCTGGGCGTCCGCCTGGCAGACTGGCCGGCAGCCCGCGCCGCCGCCGAGGAGGCGCTGGGCCTGGCGATCCGGCTCGGCGACACCGCCGCCTGCGTCGAAATCTGGGGCCTGCTGGGGGAGATCGCCCGCAACAGCAACGACCATCAGCAGGCGCTTGAGTACTACGGGCTGGCCCTCGACTACTACGAGTCGCGCGGCGACCAGCTCAACGCCGCCCGCACGCTCAACCGCATGGCCCTCAATCAGCAGGACCAGGGCGCCTACGACGAGGCCATGCGCTCCTTCGAGCGGGCGCTGGCCCTCAACCAGGCGGTCGGCGACCAGGACGTGCTGGCCCATATCCTCAACAACAAAGGCCTGCTGCACTGGCGCCAGAGCGACTACCGGGCGGCCAACGCCTGCTACCGCGAGGCGCTGCGGATCAGCCAGGCGCGCGGCGACCTCCAGCGCGCCGCCAGCGTGATCGGCAACCTCGGGCTGCTGCGCTGGCACGAGGGCGACCTCGACGAAGCGCTGGAATGCTACCAGCAGGCCCATGCGCTCCATGAGCGGCTGGGCAACCGCGCGGGCATGGCGACCAGCCTGGGCAATCAAGCGCTGCTCTACGCCGAGCGCTGCGACTACGAGCAGGCGGTCGCCATCTACCGGCGGGCGATCGACGGCGACCGCGAGCTGGGCAACGAGGCCGGCCTCGCCCGCCACCTCGGCAACCTGGGCCTGATTTTCGGCAACCAGGGGCGCTTCGACGAGGCGCTGACCCATCACCAGCAGGCGCTGGAGATTGACCAGCGCCTGGGCAAGCGGGCCGATGTCGCCCGCCACATGGGCAACCTGGCCGAGATTTGGCGCCACAAGGGCGAGTTCGCGCAGGCGCTGGCCCTGTACGATCAGACCGTGCCGCTGCTGCGCGAGCTTGGCGCCACCTACTATCTCTGCTGGCAGCTTATCCAGCAGGCCGAGACGCTGCTGCTCTGCGGGCGGCCCGCCGAGGCGGCGCCGCTCAACGCCGAGGGGTTGGCGCTGGCGCTCAAGGCTGGCGACCCCAGCGATGTGTTCCAGGGCCAGCTGCTCGCCGCCCAGCTGCTCGCCGCCGGCGGCGAGCCCGAGCGGGCCCGCCAGCGCCTTGAGACGCTGCTGGCCGGCCGCGAGGAGGCGCGCGAGCGGGCGGTGCTGTTCCATGCGCTGTGGCGGCTCGGCGGCGAGGAGGGCCACCGGCAGCAGGCCATCCGCCTCTACCGGGGCGCCTACGCCGAAATGCCCAATGTCCTCGACGGCCGGCGGCTGGAGGAATTGCTGGCCGGCGGCTGGACCGAGCCCTGGCCGGCGCCGGCCGCCGCGCATTCTGGTACCATGGAGCCATGAGCACCAGACAGGGAGGCACGGCATGAGCACAGTCATCGGCGGGCGCTACAGCCTGGAGCAGGTCTTGGGGCAGGGCGGGATGGCCACGGTCTACGAGGCCCGCGACGCCACGCTCAACCGGACCGTCGCGCTAAAAATGCTGCGGCCCGAGCTGTACGGCGATGCCGCCGCCCAGGCGCGCTTCCTGCGCGAGGCGCGGATCGCCGCCAGCTTCAGCCATCCCCACATCGCGCGGGTCTACGACGTCGGCGAGGACGCAGTCTACGGCCCCTTTTTCATCCAGGAGCTGGTGCCGGGCCAGTCGCTCGACGAACTGCTGCCCGTCCACGCCACCCAGGCGCTGGGCTGGGTCCGCGAGATCGCCGGCGCCCTGGCCGCCGCCCACGCCCGGGGCATCGTCCACTGCGATGTGAAGCCGCAAAACGTGCGCGTCACCCCCGAGGGCAAGGCGCTGCTGATTGACTTCGGCGTGGCCGAGGAGGCCGGCGCCGGCAGCGGCAAGGTCCTGGGCACGCCCCACTACCTGGCGCCCGAGCGGGCGATGGGCGATCCGCCGACCCCGGCCGCCGATATCTACGCCCTCGGCGTGCTGCTCTACGAGCTGCTGACCGGCCGCGTGCCGCTGGACGGCGCCACGCCGACCGAGGTCATCCAGCGCCACATCAGCGAGGGCGTGCCCGGCCTGCGCGGGGCGATCCCCGGCCAGGCGGCGGCGATCGAGAGCATGATCGCCAAGGCCACCAGGCGCGACCCGGCCCAGCGCTACCCGTCGGTCGATGATTTCCTGACCGATGCCGAGGCGATCGAGCGCCAGGCGGCGGTTTCGACTGTCGCCATGGCGCCCCAGCGGCCGCGCGCGACGGTCTCGATCCACAATATGCCGACCCAGGCGATGGCCCAAGCCCCGCGAGCCGCCGCGCCCATCCCCGGCGAAGCGCCAGCGCCTGCGAGCGGGCCGCGTCCGGCGCCCGCCGCCCGG
>DASWWB010000306.1:0-2257 GCA_036406115.1 Herpetosiphonaceae bacterium | reverse complement strand
CCAGGCCGCGCAGGCCGCTGCCCAGGGCCTTGGCCGCCGCCTCCTTGGCCGCCCAGCGCGCCGCCAGCGAGGCCATGTTGCCGCCGCAGTGCCGGCGCTCGGCCTCGGTCCAGACCCGGCGCAGGAAGCGCTCGCCCCAGCGCCCGACCGCCCGCTCGATCCGCCCGATCTCCGCCAGGTCGATCCCGCTCACCAGCATGGCCCGGCCCCCCTAGCGCGCCAGCAGCTGCACATTCGCCACCTCCGAGAGATAGTCATGGCCGTTGCCATGAAATTCGATGCTCGTGATGCTGCGCAGCCCCGGCAGATCCGCTTTAAGATCCAGATCGATGCTTTGCCAGTCCCCAAGCGGGATGAAGCGCGACGAGATGTACTCCTTGTTGGAGATCGCGCCCTTGCCGCCGGGCTCGTCGCGGGCGTAGAAGCAATAGGTGTGGTTTTCCTGGTTGCCCTGGCTGGTGACGAAATAGACCACCGCGCCCAGCGCGCACTCCTCGCCGATGATGCCGGCCTTGTCCAGCAATTGGACCGAGATATGGGCGTCGAAGCTCAGCCGCAGCGACTGGTAGGCTGTCGTGTCGAGGCTGATGGTCTGGGTGATGGCGGTCTTGAAGCCCTTCTCGTGGTTGGGCGGGAAATCGCGGCGGAACTGGGCGACCTTGTTGAGCGGCCGCTTGCAGGGCTGCTGGGTTTCGCCCGCCGCCGTGAAGCAGCCGCCGATCACATAGAAATAGCCATCGATCGTCGCGCCCGGCGCCGGCACGCCCGAGACGAACCAGGTGTCGGAGCGCGGCACGTCGGTGCGGGTCAGGGTGGTGTTGTTGTACAGCTCGGCCGTGTACTGGAGGAAATTCGGGTCGCGCGCCAGCTGCCAGACTGCCTCCTCGGGCTGGCGGATGCCGGCGGCGCCGCTGCGGACCTTCTGGCCGGCGCGGAGGGATTGTTTCTGCTGGCCGGCCGCCAGCAGCGCGCCGCCCTTCTCCACCACCAGCTCGGTCTGGCTCGTGTCGCCCAGCGCCGCCCGCTCGCTGGCGCTGATCGTGGGCGA
Organism: Herpetosiphonaceae bacterium; assembly: GCA_036406115.1. Taxonomy (GTDB): domain Bacteria; phylum Chloroflexota; class Chloroflexia; order Chloroflexales; family Herpetosiphonaceae; genus DASWWB01. The sequence continues at coordinate 1,209 of DASWWB010000306.1, read as the reverse complement.
ATCAGGCTCCAGCACCCGCACCCGGTAGACGCCGCCCAGCTCCAGCTCGGCCTGCTCCAGGCTTTCGCCGGGGCGCTGGACCGCGACGGTGTACTGCACGTCGTCATACTGGCGGTTGGCCGGCGGCACCAGGCTGAAGCGGGCCAGCCCGCGCTCAAGCAGCACCGCCACCCGCTGGTTGCGCGAGCTGAAGCGGGTCGTCTGGACCTGCTCCAGGCGCACCCTGGTGCCGGGCCACAGCTCGATCACGCTGCCATCGAACAGCGTGATCGTCGCCGCGATGCCCGGCGGCACGGTCGGCAGCACCGCCACCGCGTCGCCCTCGCGCAGGATCGTCGTGGCGCTGGGCAGCTCGGGCTGGACCAGGCCGGCGCGGAAGATTTCGACGCCCCTGGTGAAGGAGGCCAGGGTCGCCGGCTGCGACGGCTCGCTCTGGGCGAACGAGGTGAAGCGCCAGCCGGCATAGCACAGCCCGACCATCAGCGCCATGAAGGCGGCGAAGGCCAGCGTGATCACCGACCAGGCGATGCGGGCGTAGTCGCGCTCGGCGGGCTGATCGCCGCTCGCGGGCGGTTGGTCGGCGCTCACTGGCCGGCCTTTCCGCCGCGCAGCGAGTTGACGCGGGCCGTCCTGCTCGCCTCGCGCACGGCGTGCGGGATGGTCCGGAAGCGGCTGAGGAAATCATCCATGAACGACTGGTAGCGCCCGGCCAGGATCGCCGCGCGCGCCTGCTCCATCATGCGGATCAGGAAGCGGATGTTGTGGAGGGTCGCCAGGCGCAGCGCCAGCACCTCGCCGGTGCGGAACAGGTGGCGCAGGTAGGCCCTGCTGAAGCGGGCGCAGGTGGTGCAGTCGCAGGTCGGGTCGATCGGCGCGTCCTCGCGGGCGAACTGGGCGTTGCTGATGTTGAGCCGGCCGTCGGGCACGAACAGCGAGCCGTTGCGGCCGAGCCTGGTGGGCAGCACGCAGTCGAACATATCGACGCCGCGGGCCACGCCCTCCAGCAGATCCTCGGGCGAGCCGACGCCCATCAGGTAGCGCGGCTTGCCCGCCGGCAGCAGCGGCGTGGTCACTTCGAGCATGCCGTACATCTGCTCCTTGGGCTCGCCGACGCTGAGCCCGCCGATGCCGACGCCCGGGATCTCCTGGGCGCCGACGAAGCGGGCGCTCTCGCGGCGCAGATCGGCCTCCACGCCGCCCTGCACGATG
>DASWWB010000305.1:0-8232 GCA_036406115.1 Herpetosiphonaceae bacterium | reverse complement strand
GACGCCCACACAGCCGCCCGAGCCCACGGCGACGCCCACGCCGCGCATCTAACCAGCCGCCGCCGGGAGCCAAACGATTGGCTCCCGGCGGCCTCGCATCCAATCCCCAATCCCCGGCCCCCTGGCATTGGCGCTGGACTTGATGCATAATAGTGGCGATCCTCGCTCACCGCCTCGACACAGGAGCCAGCAGATGGACGAGCCGACTGCGCCCCCAGCCACGCCAGAAACCTTTCTCCAGTGGATGCGAGCCCGCGAGGCGGCCCTGACCGAAAGGCTGGTCGCCGCTGTCCGCGATCAGATCGCCTTTTACGCTGGGCTGCCGCTCGCCGCTGTCCAGGCCGGCGTCGCCGGAACCGTCGGCCGCTGCGTCGACGCCCTGGAAAACGGCGACTACACCCCCGCCACCGAGTTCATCACCGGGACGCTGACAACTCGCGCCGGCCAGGGCCTGTCGTTCAGCCAAAGCGTGATGCTGCCGGTGGTGTTCCGCCGCGCCTTCTACGACGCCGCGCTGCCGGCGGTCTGCGACACAGTGGCCGGCGCCGCCGAGGGGCTGGCGCTGCTGATGGAAATCTGCGACCGCACCGTCGTGATTCTCTCCCGCCTCTACCAGGAGCGCTTCGAGGCCGCCGCCGCCGAGCTGAGCCGCTTCAAAACGCTGGCCGAGCAGGCGATCGACGGGATCCTCGTCACCGACAACGCCGGCAGGATCAGCTACGCCAACCCGGCCTTCCGCCGGCTCCTGGGCTACGGCGATGAGCTGATCGGCATGCGCAGCGCCGAGGTGATCCACGAGTCCGACCACGAGCGGATGGCCGCCGCCATCACCCCCGCCATCCGCGTCGAGGGCTCCTGGCGCGGCCTGCTCGCCTATCGCCACCGCGACGGGACGCCGATCCCGACCGAGCTGGCGGCGGTCCTGATCAGCGCGCCCGACGGCGAGATCCAGGCGATCACCACGATCGTCCGCGATGTGCGCGAGCAGCAGGCCCGCGACGCCCGGCTCCATATGTTCGAGCTGCTGGTCGAAAACACCAGCGACGGCGTGATGGTGGCGGACACCGAGGATATCATCACCTATGTCAACCCGGCCCTGGTGCGCATGGGCGGCCTGCGCCGGCGCGAAGATGCGATCGGCAAGCCGATCGGGCTGTTTTTCACCGACGAGGCGAATCAGCGGCTGGAAAACGAGGTCAAGCCGGCGGTGCGGCGCGAGGGCAGCTATTCCTGGCGGGTCTGGTCGAAAGGCCCCGGCAAAACTATGTTCCTCGGCGAAACATCGAGCTTCCTGATCACGGACCGCGACGGGCAGCCGATCGGCATCGGCGGCTTCGTGCGCGACATCACCGCCGAGCACCGGGCCGAGGAGGAGCGCGCCAGGCTCCAGGAGCAGATCATCGCCGCCCAGCAAGAGGCGCTGCGCGAGCTGTCCACGCCGGTCATCCCGATCAGCGACCACGTGCTGGTGCTGCCGCTGATCGGCGGGATCGATTCGCGCCGCGCCCAGCAAATCCTTGAGGCGCTGCTCGGCGGCATCCAACAGCACCGCGCCCGCGCCGCGATCCTCGACATCACCGGCGTGCCGATCGTCGACACCCAGGTCGCCAACGCGCTGGTCCGCGCCGCCCAGGCCGCCCGGCTGCTGGGCGCGGCGGTGATGCTGACCGGCATCCGGCCCGAGGTCGCCCAGACGCTGGTCGGCCTCGGCGCCGGGCTTGGCGACCTCAATACCCACGCTTCGCTCCAGTCGGCGGTCATCGCGGCGCTGAGCCGGGCGGACGCCGGGGGCGGCGGTGGGCGCTAAGGGGCCGGCGCTCTCGCCGATCGAGGTGCTGCGCTTCCGGGCGCTGTTCGACCATCTGCCCTTCGCCATCCGCGTGTTCGACACCGGCGGCAGGACTGTCGCCATCAACCGCGCCTACACCGAGCTGTGGGGCGTCACCGCCGAGCAGCTGAGCAACGGCGGCGACGACATCCTCGCCGACGAGCGCTTCGCCGCCGCCGGCATCACGCCCTACCTGCGGCGCGGCTTCCAGGGCGAGGTGGCGGTCGTGCCGCCCATCCGCTACACCGCCGACGAGATCCCGACCATCCGCGGCCGGCGCACCCACTGGATCCAAACCCTCATCCTGCCGATCAAAGACGAAACCGGCGCGCTGCGAGAAGTGATGGCGCTGCTGGAGGACGTGACCGAGCGGATCGAGTCCTACGAGACGCTTGAGCAGCGGGTGGCCGAGCGCACCCACGAGCTGACGACCCTGCTCGATGTCTCGCACACGGTCAGCTCGACGCTCGATCTCAAGGGGTTGCTGCGGCTCATCCTGGACCAGCTGCGCGCGATCGTCGAGTACACCGGCGCCACTATCTACACCATCGAAAACCGCGAATTCAAGATCCTCGACTACCACGGGCCGCTGCCGCCCGCCCACGTGGCGCAGCTGCGCTACCCGCTCAGCAGGATGCAGAACATCTGGGACGCCTTCGCCAACCGCGAGCCGGTGCTGATCGACGATGTGCGCGGCGAGTCGCCGCACGCCCGCGAGTACCAGCAGCGCGCCGGCGACAATCTGACCACCACCCTCGGCTACATCCGGGCCTGGATGGGCGTGCCGCTGATGCTGAAGCAGCATGTGATCGGCGCCCTGACCCTCACCTCCAGCCAGCCCGGCCACTTCACCGAGCAGCACGCCCGGCTGGCGCTGGGCATCGCCGACCAGGCGGCGATCGCGATCGAAAACGCCAAGCTGTTCGAGCAGGCCCAGGGGCTGGCGGCGCTGGTCGAGCGCCAGCGGCTGGCCCGCGAGCTGCACGACTCGGTCTCGCAGGCGCTCTACGGCATCGCGCTCGGCGCCCGCACCGCCCGCACGCTGCTCGACCGCAGCCCGGCCCGCGCGATCGAGCCCGTCGAGTATGTGCTGTCGCTGGCCGAGGCCGGATTGGCCGAGATGCGGGCCCTGATCTTCGAGCTGCGCCCCGAGTCGCTGGAGGCCGAAGGGCTGGTCGCCGCGCTCAGCAAGCAGGCCGATTCGCTGCGCGCCCGCCACCAGATCCAGGTCGACACCGATTTCTGCGCCGAGCCCGCGCTCAGCCTGGCGGCCAAGGAGGCGCTGTACCGGGTGGCCCAGGAGGCGCTGCACAACACGGTCAAGCACGCCAGGGCGACCCGCGCCAGCCTGCGCCTGGCGGCGGAGGACGGCAGGGCGGTCCTGACGGTCGCCGACAACGGCGCCGGCTTCAATCCCGGCGGCTCGTTCCCCGGCCACCTCGGCCTGCGCTCGATGCGCGAGCGCATGGAGCGGATCAGCGGCGAGCTCGCCATCGCCAGCCAGCCCGGCGCCGGCGCCGAGATCCGGGCCGCAGCGCCGCTGGAGCCGGCCGAGCCCTAGGCCGCCGCGCCCGCCAGTCCCCGGCGCACAACTCCGCAGCCGCGCCGAGATCATCCGCCCAGCCGCCAGCGGGCCGTGTCGCAGCGACAGACGACAGAGCCGCGCCAGGCCCATCCGCCCAGCAGCCACGCCCGCCAGTCCCCGGCGCACAACCCCGCAGCCGCGCTGAGATCATCCTGCCCTCCCGCCAGCTCGCCAGGCTCAGCAATAGACGACGCAGCCGCGCCCGGCCAGCTCGCCCAGCCACGCCGGCGGCGTCAGCTCGTGGTTCCAGCGCAGATCCAGTTTCTCCAGCGCCGCGAGGCCGCGCAGGCTTTCGGGCAGCGCCGCCAGCCGGTTGGCGCGCAGATCGAGGAAGCGCAGCGCCGCCAAGCCGCCGACCGACTCCGGCAGCCGCTCAAGGGCGTTATCGCGCAGGTCGAGGTCGGTCAGGGCCGCCAGATCGCCGATCGTCTCCGGCAGCGCCGTCAGCCGGTTGCCCTGGAGGATGAGCTTGCGCAGCGCCGCGAGGCGCCCGATCGCATCCGGCAATGAGGTCAGCTGGTTGTGCATCGCGTGCAGCTCGCGCAGCGCCGCGAGGCCGCCGATCCCATCCGGCAGCGCCGCCAGCCGGTTGCCGTAGAGCCGCAGCTCGACCAGCGCCGCCAGGCCGCCGAGCGCGTCCGGCAGCCGCTCCAGCTGGTTGTCGGTGGCGCTCAGGTAGATCAGCGAGCGCAGATCGCCGAGGCTGGCGGGCAGCTCCGTCAGCTGGTTGTCGCTCAGATAGAGGAAGCGCAGCGAACGCAGGCCGCCGAGCGCGTCCGGCAGCCGCTCCAGCTGGTTGTGGCCCAGGTCGAGCATGCGCAGCGCCGCCAGGCCGCCGATCCCATCCGCCAGCGTCGCCAGCCGGTTGTCAGCCAGGTTCAGCGTCTCCAGCAGCGCCAGCCGCCACAGCGAGTCGGGCAGCTCGGCGAGCCGGTTGCCGTAAAGACTTAGCTCGCGCAGCCCGGCCAGTCCGCCCAGCCACGCCGGCAGCGAGGCCAGCTGATTCAAATCCAGGTTCAGCGACTCCAGTTCGGCGCGGCCGGCGATCCCGGGCGGCACGGCGGCCAGATTCGCCTTGCGCAGCAGCACGGTTCGCGATCGGTCCATCGCAGCTCCTTTCAATGGCGCGGCGCCGCTCGCCCGCCCGGGGCGGCGAAACCGCTGACAGTCCATCAGCTAGGGCGCCGGCGCGCGGCTAGGGCAGCGGCTCGAACGACACGACTGTCCAGCCCGTCCACTCAGGCGGCGTCCAGCGAATGATAGCCGGGTACCCCAGGTCCTTGTCGTAAACGACAGACATCGCTTCGCGCGGCTCAATCGCCTTGTAGCCCTCGGCGTAGACGCGCAGCTCCCGCGCCGACGCGAACAGCCCATCGACGGTGAACCGCTCCGGACGTCGGGAGGCTATATCGCAGGCGATGGAGGCCTGGCGATGGTTCAGCTGGCACTCATGGCTCGCCACCGCGCCCTGGCGCACCTCGACCGTCATCGTTACGTCGCTGCCGAGCGTCACGAACTCGGTCACCAGCCGGTAGCTCGCGGGGCCGCGCTGCGCCCACAGCGCCTCGGCGTCGGCCTGGGCGCGCTCCATGGCCCGGATCTGGTGGGCCGGGCTGGGCGGCCCGTCCGCGCCGCCGCACGCAGCGAGCAGCCCCGCCAGCCAGCCCAGCGCCAGCGCGCGGCGCATCATTCCCATCGTTCGGATCATCGCTCCCCCTCGCCCGTTTCGGCGGCGCTTGGCTTCGGGGCATTATACAAGGGGTCAGGGATCAGGGGTCAGGCCGGACGGCATGGCCGGCGGGCGCCGCCAAGAGATCCATCCGGCCCCGACCCCGTTTCCCTGACCCCTGACCCCTGGCCCCTGATCCCCGATCCCTGATCCCCATCTTGCCGCCCCGAAATCCGCTGGTATATAATGGCCGGGCTCGCAGCGAGCGTCCCCGCGGTTCATCAGCTAGCAAGGAGGCATGTCCCATGTCCGACGACCAGCAGCCGCACCAGTCCGATGAGCCTCTGCCGCCGTTCGAGGTCCCCAACCTCGAAGACCTCATGCCCTTCGAGGACGACAACGCCGAGGAAGGCAGCCGCGCCCCCGGGCCGGTGCCGGTGGCCCAGTTCAAATACATCGGCAAGGGCCTGACCGCCGACGAGTTCACCCATTATGTCGAGACCTACAGCTTCGGCTCGCAGCCGCCGGACTTCGTGGTGCTGCACCACACCGCCATCCCCAGCACCGCCGCCGCGCCCTACCCGACCGGCTGGCGCTGGGACAGCAACGAAGCCGGCATGAGCGAGGGCCAGATCTACCGCAAGCGCCTGACGCTGCTGGAGCAGATGCGCGAATTCTACCGGACCCAGAGCCTGTGGGATCGCGGGCCGCACCTCTACATCGACGACCGCTGGATCTGGCTGTTCACGCCGATGTTCGAGCAGGGCATCCACGCCAAGGAGGGCAACGGCTACCGCGACAACACCGGCCGCCTGCGCTACTCGATCGGCATCGAAGTCTGCGGCTACTACGAGAACGTCAAGTGGTCCGAGCCGGTGGCGCGGCTGACCGGCCACGCGGTGGCGGTGCTGAAGAAAAAGCTCAACAACTTCGAGATCGCCCACAAGAAATTCTCGGGCGGCATCTCATCGCACCGCGACTACAACAAGCCCTCGTGCCCGGGCGCGGCGATCACCGAAGCCTACTACCTGGGCGTGATCCGCGACGCCTACGCCCGGCTGACCAGCCCGGCGGCGCCCCAGCCGACCAGCAAGCCGATCACCGCCGACTCGCCGCTGCTGGGGCCGCCGAGCGGGCGCCGCGACCAGGCGGTGGCCTTTGTCCGCTCGCAGCTGCCGGCGACCTCCGAGTACCAAAAAGATGTCGAGACCATCCTGGACTACTACTGGGTCTACGCCCCCAGCGTCGGCGTCGATCCGTTCCTGGCGGCCTGCCAGTGCATCTTCGAGACCGGCGGCCTGACCTCGGGCTGGGCGGCCCGGCCCAAGCGCAATCCCGCCGGCCTGGGCGTGCGCCAGGAGGGCGGATTGTCCTTCGACAGCTGGGACAAATCCATCCAGGCCCACATCGGCCAGCTGCTGGCCTTCGCCCTGCGCGACGACGAGGCCAACGAGGCCCAGCGCCAGATGATGGGGCGCAACCCGCGCCACGCCAACATCAAGCCCGAGCTGCGCGGCACCGCCCGGACCCTGGCCGGCCTCAACAGCCGCTGGACCGACGACGCCGACTACGCCGGCAAGCTGGTCACCCGCGCCGAGTCCATCCGCAAACTCTAGCGGCCGGCCCCGTTGTTCCGCGCCCGGCGCCGGCAACCCTCTGGGTGACGCGCCGGGCGTCTGCATGGAGACATCCCATGGCTCTCAAAGCGCTTTTGGTCGGGATCAACCAGTACGATGATCGTCCGCTGCGCGGCTGCGTCAACGACGCTCAGGCGATGGCGGAGCTCCTGGCCGCCAAGCACGGCCTGGCCGCCGAGGACACCCGCCTGCTGCTCGATGTCCAGGCCACCAGGGCGGCGATCATCGACGGGCTGCGCTGGCTGGCCGAGCCTGACGGCGACGGCGCGCCCGGCCAGCGCGTCTTCCTCTACGCCGGCCACGGCACCCAGCAGGCCGACACCAACGGCGACGAGCCGGACGGCGCCGACGAGTGCCTGATGCCGTTCGACTACAAAGCCGCAGGCCTGCTGACCGACGACACGCTGCGCGAGCTGTACGGCGGCTTCCTCGGCCAGGCCAAGCTGCTGCTGCTGATGGACTGCTGCCACTCCGGCACGATCCACAAGGATCCGTTCAGCGATGTGCGCCAGCGGCTGATGCCGCTCCTGCCGGCGGAGTTCAAGCGCATCCAGGCCGCCAAGCAGCGCTTCCGCGACCATAAAACCGAGCTGCTGGCCGCGCAGATCCGCGACATCGCCAGCCGCGAGCTGAGCGCCGCCGAGGTCGAGGCCAAGGCCCGCGAGCTGGGCGAGCTGGTCAGCAAGCAGCCGTTCGGCGGCGCCGAGACTGCGGCCAACGCCGTGGTTTTCTCGGCCTGCCGCGCCGATCAGACCGCCGCCGACGCCCGCTTCGGCGACGAGTTCCACGGCGCCTTCACCTTTTTCCTGTCGCTGGCACTGCGCGGCGACGGCGCCATGACCTACGGCCAGCTCGGCGACCATCTGACCACCGCGCTTGCTGACAGCAAATTCGCCCAGGTGCCGCAGCTCGAATGCGACACCGCCCTGCTGAGCCAGCCGTTCCTGGGCGCCGCCGGCTAGCAACGCGCCGCGCGAGCGGCCTATCCGAGGAGGAATCCCCATGTCCCGATCGCCAAGCGCCAGCGGCCAGCCGCTGACTGCCGGCATGCGCTGGATGCTGTATGCCGCCAGCGGCCTGGTTTTTTCCGTCGGCATCCCGCTTTTCCTGGCGCCGGCGCAGACCGAGACCTTTTTCGCCTGGACGATCGCATCGCCGCTGACGGCGGCCTTCCTCGGCGGGGCCTACTGGGCGAGCTGCGGCCTGGAGTTCATGGCCGCTCGCCAGCGCCGATGGTCGCACGCCCGGGTCGCGGTGCCGGCGGTGGTGCTGTTCACCGCGCTGACGCTGCTGGTGACGCTGCTCCACATCGACCGCTTCCACTTCGACTCGCCGGCGCTGATCACCCGCATGGGCACCTGGGTCTGGTTGGCGGTCTACGCGAGCGTGCCGCTGATCATGGGCTTCCTGGCGTTCCGCCAGCTGCGCGCCCCCGCCGCCCCACTCGGCGACGCGCCGCCAGAGATCCCGCTGGCGGGCTGGATCCGATCGATCCTGTTTGTCAACGCCGGCG
>DASWWB010000304.1:0-3171 GCA_036406115.1 Herpetosiphonaceae bacterium | reverse complement strand
CGCGGCGGCGACGAGCCGGTGGCCGAGCGCCCGGAAACGGCCCCAGTCGCGCCAGCTGCCGCCGATCTCATGGTCGTCGCTGCCGGTCAGCTGCTCCAGCGCCTCGGCCAGCGCCGCCAGCCCGGCGGGCGGAACCATGCGGAAGGCCGCCACCCGCTCGTCGGGATCGACAGCGCCCAGCGTGCCGCCCCGCTCTTGGAGCAGAAACGCGAAGGTATAGAAGCTGGGCTCGGGCTCGTCGGCCAGCCGGTAGCTCAGGGCGGCGAGGAACCGCTCGACCGTCACGTCGAGGCCGGTCTCCTCGGCGGTTTCGCGCAGCAGCGCATCATGCACCGGCTCGCCGTGGCCGATGCCGCCGGTCAGCAGCCGGAAAATGTGGGGCGGATAATACTCTTTGCGCGCGGTGATCAGGCTGCCATCGGCCCGCCTGACGACCATGCAGACTTCGCCGAAGCGATCGGGCTTGCCCAGCGGCGCGAATGAGCCGGAGTCGCCCAGGTGTGCGGCCTCGATCAGGGGCTGGCCGAAGCGCTCGGCGAGCTGACTCAGCTCGGCCTGGACGGATGCCGGCAGCGTGTCAAACATAGCATCTCCTTATCAATGCGACGGCGCCGGATCAGCGCCAAGGACCTTGGCGGCGCGGCGGCGCTCAAGCTCGGCCAACGTCGCCGCATGGCGCTCCTTGGTGATCGGATAGCGCCACATCAAGACGATTCCCATCGCCAGCAGCGCGGCGGGAATCGGGCCGATGATCCAGCGCAGCGCCGCCAGGGCGCTGGCAGGCTGCTCGACCGACGCCACGCCAGCCTGGGCGCTGACGTAGCCAGTCAGCTCCAGCAGCTGGCCGATCAGAAACAGGCCCAGCGCCACGCCGAGCTTTTGCAGCAGGACGAAAAAGCCGTAGAAGGCGCCCTCGCGCCGCTGGCCGGTCTCCAGCTCGTCAAGCTCGATCACATCGGGCAGGATCGACCAGGGAATCAGGATCGACACCGCCGTGCCGACGCCCGCGCACAGCGCCAGCGCCAGGACCAGCCAGAACGGCGCCGACGCCGGCAGCGCGAACAGCGCCAGCAGCACCGCAATCAACACCGCGATCCCGCGATAGTAGACGCCTTTCTTGCCCAGGCGCTGGCTCAAGCGCGACCAAATGAACAGCCAGACGAATGAGCTGATCTGGAGCCCAAAGAGGATCGGCAGAAGATAATCGCTCAGCCGAAGCCAGTACTGGATGTAGAACGCCAGCACGGTTTGCACAATGCTCGTCGCCAGCCAGGAGCAGAGATACACGCCCGAAGCGTAGCGGAACGGCACATTGGCGAAGGTCGTTTTCATGCCTTCCCAGAACGGCAATTCGGTCTCTTGCGGCGCATCGGCCCGCTCATAGGTGCCCCAGAAGGCGAAAAAGAAGGGCAGCGAGGCGAACAGGCCTAAAATCGCGCCAGCCGCCACGTAGCCGCCGCGCACATCGGCGCCGAACGACCCGACGATCATCTGATGCACGACCAGGGCGAACAGCTGGCCGCCGATCGAGAAGGCGAAGCGGAACGAGTTCAGGCTGGTGCGCTCGTCGAAATCGCTGGTCATCTCGGCGGTGAGGGCGGTGTAGGGGGTGTTGACGATGGTGAAGGCGGTGTCGAACAGCAGCGACACGCCCAGGTAATACCAAAACTTGCCGGTCTCGCCGAACGGCGGCACCAGCCAGTGCAAGAAAAACGCCAGGCCGAAGGGAATGGCGCCGAACAAGAACCAGGGCCGGCGCCGGCCCCAGCGGGTGCGCACCCGGTCCGACAGGTAGCCCATGATCGGATCGTTGACAGCATCCCAGGCTTTGGTCAGGAGCAGCACCAATCCCGCCAGGCTCGGGCTCAGGCCGGCCACGTCGGTGAAGAAGATCAGCAAAAAGTAGCCGATCACCGAGGCGGCGACCGCCGGCCCGAAATCACCGGCGCCGAACGCAAATTTGTTGATCAGGCGGACTTTGGCGGCGGGCGAGGGCGGCGCCGCGCTGGCGGCGGGTGGGGAGGCGGGCGCTACGTCAGCCATTGATGAACGCTCCTTGCTGATAACGGCCGGCAGAGTATAACGCCCGGCATGCGCTTTGACAAACCGGCGGCGGCGCCGGCGCTTGAAATTCGGATCCGCTGAATAAGGCGATCAGGAGTGAAAACGAAAGCGCCCGGCCAGCGGATGCCTCCCGATCGCCAATCCCAGCCGGCCATTTGGCGATCGGCGCGCTTCGCGGTAGACTGCGGCGGTGCGAGTCAGTTGAAGGAGCGATGCGGTGAAACGTTGGCAGGCGCTGCTGGCGCTGTTTGTGATCGTGGTGATCTGGGGCACCACCTTTATTGTCGTCCACGATGCGACGAGGCAGTGGGATACGGTGGCGTTTGTGGCGCTGCGGTTCCTGATCGCCAGCGCCAGCGTGCTGCCTTGGGCGCTGCCCGAGCTGCGGCGCTGGCGCTGGGCGGATTGGCGGGCGGGGCTGCTGCTCGGCGGCCTGCTGTTCGTCGGCTTCGTCACCCAGGCGCTGGGCCTCTCCATGACCAGCGCCTCGCGCGGCGGCTTCCTGACCGGCCTCAACGTGGTGCTGGTGCCGCTGTTCAGCGCCGCGATCTGGCGCGAGCGGATCCGCGGCCAAATCTGGCTGGGCGTGGCGCTGGTGGTCGGCGGCCTGTGGGTGCTGAGCCGGGACGCCCAGCCGGGCCAGCAGGCCTCGCTGCTAGGCGACGGGCTGGTGCTGCTGTGCTCGGCGATGTTCGCCGGCCATATCATCGCCGTCGGCAAGCTGACCAAAGGCCGCTCGATGCTGGCGCTCAACGCGGTTCAGCTCTCAGTCGTCGCAGTGCTGGCGCTCGGATCAAGCTTGGTGTTCGAAGGCGTTCCGTCCGCGCCGCCTGCCGGCATCTGGTGGGCGGCGCTGTACCTGGGCGTGATCGCCACCGCGCTGATCATCGGCCTCCAGCTCGCCGCCCAGCGGGTCGTCTCGCCGACCCACACCGCCCTGATTTTCGTCCTGGAGCCGGTGTTTGCCGCGCTGTTCGCCATCTGGTTCGGCGACGAGCACTTGTCGCGGCTGCTGCTCATCGGCGGCGGCCTGATGGTCGCCGGGATTGTCTTAGCCGAGGCGCCGCCGATCTGGCGGCGCGCCGGGGAGCCCGTCAATGAAACCCA